>JAWUYQ010000082.1:0-21794 GCA_034110725.1 Flavobacteriaceae bacterium | reverse complement strand
TTGAAGGGCAATAACGAGGTCCAGTACTTTTAATTCTACCATTAAACATAGGAGAACGATCAAAACCTTCACGTAACAAATCATGTACTAAAGCACTAGTATGCGACATATGACATGGACGTTGTTCAGTCAATGGTTTTGTTATATCTGAATAAGAAAATTTTTCTGGATGATCATCACCAGGTTGAATTAGCATTTTTGAAAAATCTAAACTTCTTCCATCAACTCGTGGAGGAGTTCCTGTTTTCATTCTACCTGATTCAAAACCTAATTCAAGTAGTTCTTCAGTAATTCCTGTTGAAGCAGATTCACCTGCACGACCACCACCAAATTGTTTATCTCCAATATGTATTAATCCGTTTAAAAAAGTACCATTGGTAAGTATAACAGTTTTTGCTTTTATTTCTAATCCAAGAGATGTTTTAACACCAACAACTTTGTGATTTTTAACCACCAAACCTTTAACCATTTCTTGATAGAAATCAAGATTAGGAGTAGCTTCCATCATCAAACGCCATTCTTCAGCAAAGCGCATTCTGTCCGATTGAGCACGAGGACTCCACATTGCAGGTCCTTTACTTTTATTCAACATTTTAAATTGAATAGCTGTCTTATCGGTTACAATTCCAGAATACCCACCAAGCGCATCGATTTCACGTACTATTTGTCCTTTTGCAATTCCACCCATTGCTGGGTTACATGACATTTGCGCAATATTTTGCAAACTCATTGTTACCAATAGAGTAGAGCAACCACTATTTGCAGCAGCAGCAGCAGCTTCAGAACCAGCGTGACCAGCTCCAACAACTATAACATCATATTCTTTATCAAACATCTTTTATAAAATAGTGTTCCATGTGGAACGTTTTATATTATACTTAAACTATGTTCCACATGGAACATAGCAATTTATATTAAAATAAAATCGGATAATAAATTAATGTTCCGTGTGGAACATAGCAATTTTTTCATCTTCTTTTGAGCGCATTAATTTAGCTTCATCTTCTGATTTATCTTTAAAACCACAAAGATGTAAAACACCATGAATTATAACACGTTTCAATTCTTCTTCAAAAATTACGTTGAAATCATTAGCGTTGTCCGTAACTCTTTCAACAGAAATAAAAATATCAGAATATATAGTTTCTCCAACAGTATTATCAAATGTGATGATATCAGTTAATGTATCGTGTTTTAAATATTCAAGGTTTATTTTATGTAAATATTCATCATCGCAAAAATTATAATTAATTTCTCCTAATACATAAGATTCAGATGTAATAACATCTTGTATCCAATTAGAAAAAATTTCTTCATTTTGTAGAATAAAATCACTCTCGTAGTTAAAACTAATCATTTGCAGTATTGAAATATTGTTGCACCTTCTTTTTATAAATCGGCTGCAAAGGTAAGGCATGTCTGTTTAATATCTCTACTTCGTTGAAATATTGTTCTATAGCAGGTAACTTGCCTTGTGATGAATTAATATATTCCTTAGTATTAGTGTCAGATTTTCTTTTAGAATCTTCCCCTTGTTCAAAAGCTGCTTTATCTAATTTTAATAAGTCATGTTTTAATTCATTCATTTGTTTTAAAACACTTTCATGGAATCCATTTTCAAGTAAACCATCTTCAATAGAATTCATTTTTTTAATTAAATTATTACTATCTTTTTTAATACCAGATTTGTTTATTAAATCTTGTAATTGGTTTTTTAAATCCTGTTGTTGCTTATAAATTTCATATAATTCTCCAGAACTATTTTCATCAGGATCTCCATCTTTTCCATTACCAGGTCCAGATCCATTTTCTCCGCCTTTTCCATTCTTACCAGATTTACCAGATTTACCGTTTTTACCGTTTTTTCCATTCTCACCTTCAGATCCACTTTCTCCTTCTTTACCTGGTTTTTTTCCTTCTCCGGGTTTCTTACCTTCACCCATCTTTTTTATTAAATCGCCTTGTTTTTTAATAATATCAGATAATTGAAAGCTCTGACCAGATCCTCCTGGTTTACTACAAGACCCACTTCCAGGCATCTTCATCTGGTTTAATTGATCTTGCATATTTTTTAATACCTCACTTAATAAATTAGCTAGATTATTTGCAGATGTTAGTGCGTATTGTTGATTTGATACTCCTAAATATATTTTCTGATCAGCAAAACGTTCCAATGCTTTATTCATATTAAAGTGAACTTCGGAAATTTCATTATTAATAATTTCAGATAATTTAGGAACACGTAACGACAATGCAAATAAACTATCATCAATATGACTAAAATGATCTTTAAGAATATATTGTTTTTTTAATTTTTCTGGAAACTCAAAATTAGAATTATTAAGTTTTTTAAAATCATCTAATAAACTTTCCTGATCAAATGAATACGTAATTAAATTATCTAATATCTGTCGTAACATTTTTTCATCTTCTTCCATTTGTTCACCAGAAGATTGCTGCATTTGTTGTTGCATAGCAGCACTCATTTCTTTCATTTTTTTAGCAGCTTTTTTCTGACTTTCTTTCGCTTTTTGTTGTTTTTGTTTATCTAATTTATCGGATGCTTTTTCTTGTTCTTTAGAAATTTCTTCTTGAGCTTCTTTTTTATCATCAAGCTTCATAGGACTATTTAATTCCTTATTTTCTTTTTCTAGTTCTTTTAAGTCTTCTTGTATTTTTTCAAACTCTTCGTTTAATTTATCTTGTGCTTCTTTAGTATTTTTTTCATCAGACTCTTTTGATAAGTCATCTTGTTTTTTAGCAAGTTCTTCTAATTCTTTTGCAACTTTCTCAAACTTTTTAGAAATATAATATCGTTTAGTTAATTCTAAAATTTGTTCTAAGGAACGTTCTTGACTTTGAGTTTCCTTTGATAATTTTTCTATTTTTTCAAGTAACTCTTCATCTTGTAATTTTTCTTGTAACTTTTTAAGTTCTTCTAATAATTTTTCGTTTTGTTTTAATTCCTTTTCCTGATCTTGTAAACGTTCTTTTAATTCTTCTTTAAAAGGATCTTCTTCAATATTTTCTTTTTGAAACTCGTCTAAATTTTTCTGTAAATCCTTATTAAATTCTTGCATCAGGTTTTCTTGTTTTTCCTGTTGCTTCAAAAATTGTTTAATTTTATTTTTATCATCCCAATTCAATTCCTTTTTTTCTTTCTGAAGCTGGTTTATTTCTTGTAATTCTTTTTCTTGTTGATTAAGCTTATCTAATGATTTGCTTAAATTATCAATGTTATTTTTCTGATTTTCTAATTGTTTATTTTCTAATTCATCATTAGTTAATTGCTGATAATTATAAACTTCAGATTTTGATTTTTTATATTTATGAATTCTATCATTGTCAAAAACTTCAAAATAATACTCGTAAGGAATTCCTTTTTTAAGTTCTAAATTACCAGGAAAAACATAAGTAAATTGATCAAAGTTTGATTTTGATATTTTAATATTTTCTTTAATTAATTTATCTGAATCAACTTCTTTATATACTAGTTGTAGTTTTGATAAACCATAATCATCAGATACTTTTCCTAAAAAATAAACAATTTGTGAATTCGTACTATCTGCTTTGGATTGTATATTTATTTCCGGGTATTCATCTTTTACAACTTGAATTTTATATCCTAATTTTTCATAATTACTAACAACAGTATTACTGGTAGATATTTCATAATTTGTTGTTTTATAAACAGCTTGTTTATATTTAAAATTAGTAAAATCTTTATCAAAATTATAAGAAGAATCTTTAACCGAGAATATTACTTTATCAGTTGTTTTTGTATTTAAATTCCAAGTAATAGTAGTTCCTTCTGGTACAGTTATATTTCCTGTATTTTTAATAACTTCATTTTTATTAGCAGTATGATTCGGATAATTTAACTGCATTTCAAAATTCAAAATTGTAGGAACTTTAATAACAGAAATTTTATGCAACTCTGAATTAATATCATTCGCTTCCAATGAAAATTCAATTGACTCAGTTATTTGTTTAAACTCATAACTAAATGTATTAAAATCAGTTTTGCTTAAATAATAACTTTCATTATTAAAATTAATTTTTAAATTTTCAGGAACTACTTTTCCTTTTGTAGTTACCTCTAATACAAATGATTTATTTTCTAGTACTTCTAAATCAGAATTTTTAATTATAAAATGAAATGGAGCAGGAGCTATATAAGCAACATCATGATTTACAACACGTTCGTAACTGTTTTTTATATCTACTTGATTACCAGTAAATTGTATTAGTAAAAAAATAAGAACTGGAATAGCAACATACTTAAAATATTTACTATTTTTCTTAAAATTAATAGCAACTTTAAAAGGAATAGGTGATAATTCTGCTGATTTTTGATTGATACTTGCTTATAATAACTCAGACTGTTCGCTGTTATTTTTAAGTTGTAATAAATTAGTAAGCTTGTCATTCACTTCTGGAAAATGATTTCCTATTAACTCAGAAGCATTTTCGTGTGTAATACCTTTTTTAAGCCCAAATAATTGAAAAAGGGGTATTCCTATGAATTTATAGAGTAAGGTTAATTCTACCCCTATAAAAATCCAAAATAAAGCAGTTCTATAAGTAGTAGATAACCATAAAAAGTGTTCAATAAACACAATTACTAGTAGATATAATAGCCCAATAGCAATAAATAACAAACTACCTTTTAGTAATTCATTGATATAAAATTTTTTAATAAACTGAGTTAGCTTATTAGTTATTTGTTGTGTTGAATTCAAAATTTACTTTTTTATTAAAAACTACTGCTGGGAATAAATTTACGACAATTATTTTTTAAAAATTTAAAAGTGTTGTTAGTACAACCAACAACACTTTTATAAAATTTGTAATTACTTTATTTTACAACCAGTTTTAAACTTGCTTTTTTAGTAGATGACTGTACTTTTACAATATGAATACCAATAGTAATTTTTTGAATATCAAAATTATTAAGAGAACAAAAATACATTTTTAAACGACTAAACTTCTTAACACTTTTAAACACATATATATTTAGTATTCTTTTTTTTACAAATTTTTAAAATAGAAATAATAGGTATTATGGTCTGTTAATAGTGGCTATAAAATTATTTAAAATCTCTTGTTTTTGTATATTATAAAATACAGTGAACAAAAATTTTGAGGTTATGAACATGTTAAACAACTGATTTATAATAGAATTTAGTAGTTATTAAACATGTTGTTAATAACTGTAATCCACATATAATTGTTAATTGAATTATTGGAAATACCTGTTAATAACTCCATTTTTATGGTTAGTAACTTTTATGAAAATAAAGTTAAAAAATAGTGCTTAGTAATTTAATATCACGGATTGTAAAAATATATTTAAAATCAAAATTTACTTTCACAATTTAGTCTTACACTTATTAACAATTTATTGTAAAATAAGGAAGCTTAATTATCAAGCACTTATAAAGTAATTAACAATTTATCATTTTTGAGGAATAAGCACAGTTAATTATAGCAAATAGTAGGGGTAAGATTACCTTAAGTTACTAAAAATAAATGAATTAACATTTGTTAATATCTAAAATTCGTTAATCGACACAATATATATGATAAAATGAATTATAATATTAAAAATTATCATCGGTCATTCGTCTTTCTTAAATCCTTACTTATCTTTGCGCCATTAAAAATTAATAATAGACTTCCTTATTATATGGAAGTGTAAAATAAGTTATACATGTCACAAGAAGTTAGAGTGCGTTTTGCTCCAAGTCCTACAGGACCTTTACATATAGGTGGTGTTCGTACCGCATTATTTAATTATTTATTTGCTAAAAAACACAAAGGAACTTTTGTGTTACGTATAGAAGATACCGATCAGAATAGGTATGTTGCTGGTGCAGAACAATATATAAAAGATGCTATTGAATGGTGTGGATTTCCATATGAAGAAGGACCAGGTAAGGAAGGTAAATTTGGACCATACAAACAAAGTGAGCGTAAACATATATATAAGGAGTATTGTGATAAACTTATAGAAAGCGGAAATGCGTACTATGCATTTGATTCTGCAGAAAGTTTAGATACGCTAAGATCAGTTTGCGAAGCTGAAAAGAAAACATTTATTTACAATTGGCACAATCGTTTAGAATTAGATAATTCATTAGTACTTTCTAAAGAAGAAGTTGCTAAACGTATTGCTAATGGAGATAAATATGTAGTGCGTTTTAAATCTCCTCAAGACGAAATTTTAATTTTACAAGATGAAATTCGTGGTGAAATTAAAATTGATACAAATGTATTAGATGATAAAATTCTATTTAAAAGTGATGGAATGCCAACCTATCATTTAGCAAATATTGTTGATGATCATTTAATGGAAATTTCTCATGTAATTCGTGGTGAAGAATGGTTACCATCAATGGCATTACATATACTATTATATAAAGCTTATGGTTGGAATGCTCCAAAATTTGCGCATTTACCATTAATTCTTAAACCAACAGGTAAAGGAAAATTAAGTAAGCGTGATGGAGATAAAGGTGGTTTTCCTGTATTCCCGTTAGAATATAAAACGGAAGATTCTACTTCAAGAGGATTTAAAGAAGATGGATATTTACCTGAAGCTGTAGTAAACTTTTTAGCATTTTTAGGATGGAATCCTGGTACGGAACAAGAACTATTTACTTTGGAAGAACTAGTAGATAGTTTCGATTTAAAAAGAGTTAATAAAGCTGGAGCAAAGTTTGATCCTGAAAAAGCAAAATGGTTTAACCAACAGTATTTTGTAAATCAAGATGATAAAATTATCGCTGAGCAATTTGAAAGTATAGTTATCAATAAAGCAACTGGAACTTATTCTAATGAATATATTACTAAAGCAGTTTCGCTAGTAAAAGAACGTGCTGTTTTTGTAAATGATTTATGGGACTTAAGTAATTTCTTTTTTGAAGCTCCTACAGAATATGATGCAAAAGCATTTAAAAAAGCTATAAAAGAAGATACTCCTGCATTAATGCAAGAATTAATATCGGTTATAGAAGGTATAGAAGATTTCTCTACTGAAAATACACAAACAGTAGTTAAAGGATGGATAACAGCTAAGGAAATTGGTTTTGGAAAAGTAATGCAACCTTTACGATTAAGTTTGGTAGGTGCTATGAAAGGACCTGATGTATTTGATATTATGACTTTACTTGGTAAGGAAGAAAGTATCAACAGAATACAAGCTATCTTAAAATAATAAAAAGACTAGATACTAAAAAAGCCACTAATTAATTAGTGGCTTTTTTTATAGTTAATTTTTGATACTAGAAGTAAACTAGTACACCAAATTGAAACATACTAATATGCCCTTTGAAATCTTCTGTTTTTCCTTCTATGTTATTTAATTTATTAAGGATATTATTAAACCCATATTGGTAGTGTCCAAATATTCTTAAACGTTCAACACCTATTGATAAACCAGCAAGCCCGTTAATATTTATCCCACTGATATCAGTTAATTCTTTTGCAGTAATGTTTGCTTTATCAATAATAAATTCTTCTTGATCTTTATCAGAAAGTTTCATTTTACTATTCACTTGTAAAACAGGTCCAAGTTCTGCAGTTAATTTAAATTTTGATTGCATATTTCTATTATTACCAATGATTTTATAACCAAATAATAACTGAACTTGTGCATTTAATAATCCGTAATCAACAGCAACAGGAGTAGTAGTTCCTAATTCTTTTCCCTGAACTTCTAATTTGTTATTTGATATATTAATACCAAACTGAATATCCATGTTGTTATAAAAATCACCTCTAGTAGCAAGTCCACCAATAAATCCAATTCCGGGAGTAGTAATAAAATTACTAGTTTGAATATCAAAATGCGTAGCTGCTACTTTTAAACCAAACATATTGTGTTTTCCTTGCCCTCCTCTTCCTTGAGCATGTAAATTATAACTACCCGTAAGTAAGAATAAAACTAGAATTGTTGTAAAAAGATTTCTCATATGTTGTAACTTTAAGCGGCAAATGTAGACTTATTTTGTACAATTTATACTTTAACTAACTAATATAACAACGTAATTATGACAATTTTTTTCGGGCTTATCGCCTTTTTTGGGTTTATTATTTTAATTTCTTCTTTTTTTACAGTGAAACAACAAACAGCAGCTATTGTTGAGCGTTTTGGAAAATTCCAGAGCATTCGTCAATCTGGTTTACAATTAAAAATTCCTTTAATAGATAGAATTTCAGGTAGGTTGAGTTTAAAAATTCAGCAATTAGATGTATTGATTGAAACTAAAACTAAAGATGATGTATTTGTAAAATTAAAAGTATCTGTACAATATAAAGTAATAAAAGAGAAGGTAGGAGATGCTTTTTATAAACTAGATTATCCACACGATCAAATTACTTCATATGTATTTGATGTAGTACGTGCCGAAGTACCAAAAATGATTTTAGATGATGTATTTTTAAGAAAAGATGATATTGCAATTGCAGTAAAGCGCGAATTAAACGAAGCAATGCTTGATTATGGATATGACATCATAAAAACATTAGTTACCGATATTGATCCTGATGCACAAGTAAAAGAAGCAATGAACCGTATTAATGCTGCAGATAGAGAAAAAACTGCTGCACAATATGAAGGAGATGCACAACGTATTTTAATTGTTGAAAAAGCAAAAGCAGAAGCAGAGAGTAAACGTTTACAAGGTCAAGGTATCGCAGATCAGCGTAGAGAAATTGCTCGTGGTTTGGAAGAATCAGTAGATGTATTAAATAGAGTAGGGATCAACTCACAAGAAGCATCAGCTTTAATAGTTGTTACTCAGCATTATGATACTTTACAAGCTATAGGAGCAGAAACAAATAGTAATTTAATTTTATTACCAAATTCGCCTCAAGCAGGATCTAATATGTTAAATGATATGGTAGCAAGTTTTTCTGCAAGTAATTAAATAGGGGAAGCTATGAAACAAGCTAAATTAAATAAGAAAAATTCAAACAACTAAAACCAATATAAGATGAAAAAAATAGTCATATCATTATTTGTATTAGCAGTAACTTTTACTGCCTGCAAGGATAGTGGAAAGAAAGTAGAAACTAAGGAAGCTCAGGAAGTAGAAATAGTAAAGGAAGCAGAAACAGTTACCTATGCTACTGTAAAAGAAGGAAGTGAATTGAAATGGAGAGCATCTCATTTAGGAGGAACAGGAGCTCGTTTTGGAAAAACAAAACTACAATCAGGAAAAGTATTATTAAATAATAATAAAGTAACTAACGCAAAATTTATTATAGACTTAAGTTCTTTAACAGTAGATAATTTTGATGATGCAGAGCAAAAAGGAAAACTAGAAGGGCATTTAAAAAGTCCTGATTTTTTCAATATTGAAAAATTCCCAACAGCTAGATTTGAATTGACTAAAGTTGAAGAAAATAAAGGAAACTACAATTCAATAATTACTGGAAACTTAACAATTTTAGAAACCACAAAAAGTATTTCTTTTAATGCTAATATAAAAGTTACTGAGGATTCTGTTAATATTAGTTCTGAGGATTTTTCTGTAAACAGACAAGATTGGAAATTGAGTTATCATACGGAAGGTGATGCTGGTGTACCAAGAGATTTTCTTATTGCTGATAAAGTAGGATTTACAATTGATGTAACAGTTAATAAATAGATTTAATTTTAATTATTATATGAACTCGAAACATAATTGTTTCGAGTTTTTTTATGAGATAACATAAATAACAGTACCTTTATTCTAAATAAGAAAACCACAGGATAACATTGTATAATAATAATGAAATATATCTTTTTTAAATTTTTTATATTCATCTGTTTAGCTGCTTTTAGTCAAACACCAAATAAAGCTATTGAATTAAGTACTCCTTTAGAAGTTATAGGTTTTAATTATCCAAATGAGTTCACTTTAGAATTCATGGTAAATGTAAATGCTTTGAATACTCAGGTATTACCTAATTTTTTGATCAATTCAACAGGCGGATTTACACTCTCTTTTTCAGGATTAAACTGTATAGTGTCTGACCCTATATTTACTACGAATAAATGGTATAGAGTTAGTATTGTAAAAAGCACCGATTTAACTATTTATATCAACGGAATAAAAACGATTACATCATTAAATACTCCTATAGTTACTACAGATAATTTGCAGTTGTTAAATGGGAAAATTGATGATCTTCGTGTATGGAATACCGCGCTGAATGAAACTACAATTCAGCAAAACATGTTTAAACATTTATCAGGTTCAGAAACTAATTTATTAACCTACCTGGATTTTGATAGTAACACCAATGACTTAACTACTAATTATACCATAAATAGTACTGGAAACACATTAGTAAGCACTACAAGTTTTTCTAATTATTTCAGCGGAACTTGGTATGGGAATTCATTAGCCGAGAATTGTATGTTTTTAGGAGATAATGATTTAAATTTTAATCTTGATGTAAATAATTTTGTAACAGAAAATACCTTTACAACAACTGTAAAATCGCCATACTCATTAACAGTAGAAAATTATTATTTTGGAGGATTACTAGTAGATGAAAACGCAGGATTAATTCAAGAAAATAACCAAGTTAACTTTCAACCAATTTCAATAGCAACTACAGCTCAAGTTTCAGAGTTTAGATATGACTATTGGACGTCAGCAGGATATAAAAATATTGTATTGGATTATGGTACGCCAACCGTAAATGAAAATCAGAATATAATTACACCAACTTCAATAAAAACAGAAGCCTCAATTGCTGATTTATTTCCATTAGGAACTAATACTGGGGAACATAGCGCTTCATGGACTTATGCAATGCATGGAGGAATTCCTTATGGTGAAGGATTTACAAATACTTGGAGTTCAAACCCAACTAACAGAGGGGTGCATAGTAGTTTAGGTTTTACATTAAAAGGCGCACTAGGATCACTACCTAGTAATGCTTTAAAAACATTTTTTGCCGTTCCTGAAAACGGAACTGTTGCTATAGATTTTTCTCATATTCCTAATGATGATGTTTTAATAGGGAACCCGTTTCCGAGTTCTATTTCATTACAAGAGTTTATTCAGCAAAATCAATTAAATATAGAAGGCTATATTGAACATTGGTTGCAATGGGATGGTAATAGTCATGCATCATCTAGTTTTGTAGGTGGGTATGCAACACAAAATTTATTAGGGACTTCATTACCGAATGCAGAATTTTTGTACAATGCGGTTAGTTTATTACCTAATGAAAATATTATACCGCGCAAAGCATTTTTAATTTGGACTAGCCCAATAGTAAGTACTATAGAATTTAATAACAGTATGCGTATTAAATCTGATGTTATGGCAGATAATAGTGCTAAAAACAGGTTTTGGGTAAGTTTAAAGAAGGATTCTGGTACTTTAATACAAACGGATCAGTTATTAATTGGAGCTACAAATACAACCACTAACGGATTAGATTATGGGTATGATGCCTCTTTTTATCACGATAGTAGAGCAACATTGATTTATTCTTTTATAACAGGCGATACTTCAAGGTATAAAATACAAAGTATTGAAAATACATTCATAGAAGATGTAAAAATAGGAGTGAAGATAGGGCAAACAGGGAATTATACTTTTAAATTGCAATTAGAAGAACAAATGTCAGGAGCGGATGATATATTACTTATTGACACGCAAACTGGCTTAGAATATGATTTACGAACTATAGATGCAACAATTAATTTTAGCAGCACAGGAGTGTTTGACAATCGTTTTTTAGTGCGTTTTAAAGATCTTGCCTTAGCAATAGAAGAAAATATACAGGCTAATAATATTTCTATTTGGCAAGATGCTACACATATCCATATAAAAAGTGAAAACACATTAAATTCTGTACAATTGATAGATCTTAACGGAAAAGTTATAAATGAATTTAAAGGGACATCGTTACCAACCGAAAATTATTCACCAGGTGTATATGTGGTTAAACTAACAACTATAAATAATCAAACAATAACCAAGAAAATTGTAATTAAATAATATAGCTTTTACAATTTAAAATCCACAGCTATTTTAATGCCTACATCAGGGTTAATTTGTACTTTTGATATATGTTTAATGACATCGCATCGGCAATCCCAATTGGGATACTTTTAGCACTTACTATAGGTCCAGTATTTTTTGTTTTATTAGAAACAAGTATTACTAAAGGATTTCGTAGTGCAATGGTATTTGATTTTGGTGTAATTGTAGCCGATATTATATTTATCCTTATCGCTTTTTACAGTACATCATCTATATTAGATAAAGTAAAAGGAGATCCTAATTTATTAGTGTTCGGAGGAGTTTTATTATTTGTTTACGGATTAATTTCTTTTATAAAAACATCAAAGTCATACCGACAAATTTTCAGAGAACATCATAGTGTGGTTATCAAAAAAAACTACTTTGAATTATTCTTTAAAGGATTTTTACTAAACTTTATCAATATAGGAGTACTTGGTGGCTGGATAGCAGCCATTATTTTAGCAAAGTCCATTACCACAACAAATAATGGAGTAGTTGTTTTTATAGGAACAGTATTACTATCTTATATTACAGTAGATATGCTAAAAATATTTTTAGCCAAAAAATTAAAGCATAAGCTAACTCCACGTGTGGTTTTTAAAATGAAAAAAATAATTAGTTTAGTTATCTTATCAATAGGGCTTATACTAATGGTTCAACGATTATTTCCTAGTAAATTAGAGAAAATACAAGATAAAATAGAAAAAATAACCCACCCTAAATAGCTGGTTTTATTAAGGTTAAAACTATTTTTAAAAATAATTAAAAAAAGTGGGTAACAAAAACTGCTTTTTAGGAACATAATAATAGTAACACATAAGTAATTCTTCATAGTGTGAAACATAGTTTGGGTAAAAAAGGCGCTTTGTAAGAAGCGCCTTTTTTTTATTTGCTCTATATTGTAATGAGTTGTAGTATTTATTCACCGGCTATTTCCTAGTAGATTAGAGAAAATACAAGATAAAATAGAAAAAATAACCCACCCTAAATGACTGGTTTTATTAAGATTAAAACTATTTTTAAAAATAATTAAAAAAAGTGGGTAACAAAAACTGCTTTTTAGGAACATAATAATAGTAACACATAAGTAATTCTTCATAGTGTGAAACATAGTTTGGGTAAAAAAGGTGCTTTTTTAAAAGCACCTTTTTTTTATAAGTGAAGTTTTTCTAATCAGTCATAAAAAGCGAAAATTAGGAATTGCTAGATTGAATATATAGGTATTATTTAATTTTCGAAACCATATATGAAATTACATTTAAAGGAATCCAAATTATTAAAGAAGAAAAGAGTATTAACACAATTAAAAAAGGTACTAATGATGGCTTTAATCATACTATTATTAACAAGATTATTTTAACTAACACAGAGTTAAATAAAGAGTTTTATTATATGTATAGAATAATCACCTAAAAAACGGTACTGTTCTCAGGGCCTTATTTATATTTCAATTAATATCTTTAAAATGGGTTATAATATCATGGCATATTTGCCTTAAATTTGATTTTAAGGTCTTGTACTTCAGTGTAAGAAGTAATTAACTATACAGGGTGTTGTAAATAGTTTTTAATTCGGTATAGTAATATTCAAGTCAATATCCTCAATAGAGTCTAGTTTGTATTTTACAAATCTCCCGCCGATATTTGTTCCCTTTGCTTCTAAAATAATGAAATTCGTATCTGGTTTTATTTTATTGTATAATTGTGTTTCTAGAGTAGGGAGCCTAAATACAGAGAAATAACTTTTATCTGTCTCTTTTATTATAAATTTATATTTTGCAATTTTCTTGTCTTTATTATTGAGAATTTTGAAAGTATTTTTTTTAGTTCCTTTTTTTTCTTTTATTTCAGAAAATTCAAATTTATAGTCAGTGACATTTTTTGTCATTTTTTTTGTTTCTATAAAATATAGTTTTAAGGAATCTGATTTATCAATATTAAAATAATGTATTTGATTTTCTTTTGTGTCACATATTTTAGATACTAGAGAGTCATTACGGTTGTATATCGTCATATGATATGAGTAGTCTTCAGAATTGAATAGATTAGTCCTTTGCTGATCTGGAGAGAAATTAGTAGAGAAAGTATTGTTTACTATTTTATCAAATCTATAGTTTTTTTGCCCATAGCAGTTATTGATAAATAAGAAAAGTAATATATAAAATGTCGTTTGAAGTAGTGTTTTCATAAATTATTTCCAACGTTTAGCTATGAATTTTACGGGGCAGAAAATCCATGGATTTTCGTATCGTCACGAGCCATAAGCTTCTCGGTTTTGTTTTTAGTTTGTTGTTTTATAAAGGCCAAATTGAAAGGTTTGGCGAAAAAGTAAAGATACACTTACACTTGATATTACACACCAAAACCCGTATTATTTATAGGTGTTGTTAGTGGTATTTTTTTTAACACGTAAAAATTTAAGTGTTTTTTGACCAATATAATACTCTTCGAAATTTTTAGTTTTCATTTCGATTAATACTAAAGTATCCTTGTTAAAAGACCAGTTGTATATTCCAAGATTATTAGTAGGCTTGTCTATTTTATGAACTAATGTTGTATCCCTAAAAATAATAGCGTCACCTTCAAAAGGGTGAAGTGTTCCAAAGTAATCATGAATTGAGTAATCATTATATTTTTTAAAACCAGACGTTTGCCCATTCATAGAAAGATTAAGCATCTTTGATGGATTTCCAATTGTTTTATATGAGCCGACTATTAAGCTATCAATTATAAATGAATAGAAATTAGACTCTAGTCCCTTGTAAAAATAATTATTATCAATATTTTTAATCAGTCTTTTTTCTCTTTTTTTAATTTTACGATAAGTATATGAAACCGTGTCATTTTGTTTAAGGTCAACAGCCTTGATTATATCTAAGTTTTGTATATAATTAAATTTGTAATTACCCATTCCCGAGATTGTTGTTAAGCTGTCAGTATCATTGGATAATTTTTGCTTATCTCTCATAATAAGCCCATGTGTTTCTATTGAGTCTTTTGATATTTTCAATACAATAGCTTCCCAAGTAAGTTTTTGTTCGATTTGTGGTTTAATAGATTTAGTTTCCAAAATCTTATCAATGTAATTTGTTAATACCCAATATCCATCAATGTTTACTTTTTCTTCCAATATTTCCGGGGCGGTAATTTCTTTTTTCTTGCAGGAATTAAAAATAATTGACAAGAATAAAACTAAAATGAAATTTCTCATTATGAAGTTAAGTTATTGAATTTTGAAACAGTTTTGTAATTACCACTAACATGTAAATAAACACAATTGTGTTTATTTCTGTTTTATGCCAAATATAACACGTAGTAATCTTTTAAAAAATGACTATAATCAGGTATTTTATTACTCACTAATTATAGTGATAAGAGTGGTTGTTATTTGATAGTTTTAAAAGGAACACCAACTCCATAAAAAAAGCAACTCGGAAAGAGTTGCTTTTTTTGTTGAGGTGTCGAGCGGATTCGAACCGCTGTAGATGGTGTTGCAGACCACTGCCTAGCCACTCGGCCACGACACCCTAATGTGAAAGCAAATGTAATAAGATATTTTTAATTAGCAACGCTCTTTACTTAACAGAATAGTAACTTTCTCAACATTACCACCTATTGGCGGAGTTATTTTAGAAACCGCAACCTCAGCATTGGTTACTAACTTACTCTCTTTAAATATTCTATCTAAAATTCGTTGGCCAACTTCTTCTAATAATTTTGAACGTATCCCCATTTCTTCTGCTACAATTTTATTTAACAACACATAGTCAACAGTGTCATTTAAATCGTCTGTAAGCGCCGATTTTGATAAATCAGCACTAACAGTTACGTCAACTCTGTATTCACTTCCTATACGTGCTTCTTCGTCTAAACAGCCGTGAAAAGCATATAGTTTTATGTTTTCTACTTTTATAATTCCCATATCCAGTTGATATTAGTTTAAAATAGCAGCAATTCCTGGTAATACTTTTCCTTCTAAGCTTTCTAACATCGCTCCACCACCCGTACTTACGTAACTTACTTTGTCGCTTAATCCGAATTGTTTAGCAGCAGCAACTGAGTCTCCACCACCTACTAATGAAAAAGCTCCATTTTCTGTTGCAGCTACTATAGCATTACCTAAAGCAATTGTTCCTTTTGAAAAGGTTTCTAATTCAAAAACTCCTAATGGTCCATTCCAAAGTATTGTTTTTGATTTTGCTAATACATCAGCAAACTTAGCGCTAGTTTCTGGCCCAACATCTAAGCCCATCCATCCGTCAGGGATTTTTGAAGTATCTACTAATTGTGTATTGGCATCATTTGAAAAATTATCAGCAATTAATGCATCTACAGGTAAATGAATTTCCACTCCTTTTGCTTTCGCTTTTTCTAAAATAGATTTTGCAAGCTCTAAATAGTCATCTTCCACTAGTGAATTCCCAATTTTACCACCCAGTGCTTTAATAAAAGTAAAGGTCATTCCTCCACCAATAATTACATGATCAACTTTATCTAAAATATTTTCGATAATAGTAATTTTAGAAGATACTTTTGCTCCTCCTAAAATTGCAGTAACTGGTTTTTCACCAGTAGTCATTACTTTATTAATACTTTCAATTTCTTTAGCTAATAAACTACCGAAACACTTATTTTCTCCAAAAAATGAAGCAACAACACTTGTAGAAGCATGTGCTCTATGAGCGGTTCCAAAAGCATCGTTTACATAAATATCACCTAATTTAGATAACTGCTCGGCAAAAACTTTATCTCCTTTTTTCTCTTCGTCATGGAAACGTAAATTTTCTAATAATAGAATTTTACCTTCTTCTAAATTTGCAACAGCAGCTTCAGCAGCTTCTCCTACACAGTTTTCTACAAAATTTACTTCAACACCAATAATATCTTCAATAGTTGAAACAATATGTTTTAAAGAAAATTCATCTTGAACTCCTTTTGGACGTCCTAAATGTGACATTAATACACAGCTACCACCATCTTCTAAAATTTTAATAATTGTAGGTTTAGCAGCTTCAATACGTGTAGCATCAGTAACTTTAAATTCATCATTTAAGGGTACGTTAAAATCTACGCGAATTAATGCTTTTTTTGAGTTGAAATCAAAGTCGTGTATGGTCTTCATCTGTGTGCTTTTATTATTTAAATCAGTATATATTATATACTTGAATAATTATTTTACAATTTAAACTACGTCAATTACTTGATTTCGATACAAAACCCTTACAGAATTTGATTCAAACTAATGTAATTGACTTTCAAAACGCGTCAGTTCGAGTGATTTTCAAATGAAAATTGTATCGAGAATAGCGTTTTGCAAAGATAGTTTTTTATGTGAATGATTGAAACTACTTTTTAAGTTTAGATAATTCTTGACACCGATTATTATTCCATTATATTTGTGTGATGGATTTCTCAAAAATCATAGGACAACAACATTTAATTAGTCACCTAAAAACAAGTGCTGATAACGGACGAATTCCGCATGCACAACTATTTGTAGGACCTGAGGGTTGCGGTACATTAGCTACAGCAATTGCTTATGCACGCCACATTCTCTGTGGAGTTGATAATAATGCATGTAATTTAAAGGTTGATAAATTATCACATCCTGATTTGCATTTTGCTTTTCCAGTAGCAACTAATGATAAAGTAAAACGTCACGCAGTAAGTAATTTGTTTTTAGAAGATTGGCGAACCTTTGTAACCGAACAGCCTTATGGGAACTTATTTGACTGGTATAAACTCCTTGGTGTTGAAAATAAACAAGGACAAATAGGGGTTGATGAAGCCTTGGAAGTGGTGAAGAAATTGGCGTTGAAATCCTATGAAGGTGGTTATAAAATCATGATTATTTGGATGGCAGAGAAAATGAATAATGCTGCTGCTAACAAATTATTAAAACTGATAGAAGAACCGCCAAATAAAACAGTATTTCTATTAGTTACTGAAAATGAAGATCAGATAATTAACACCATAAAATCTCGTTGTCAAGTATTACATTTCCCTGCGTTATCAGAAGAGTCAATTGTTAATGAATTGACGACTAATTTTGAAATAACACCTGCAGAAGCAACAAAAGTTGCACATCAAGCAGATGGAAATTACAATAAAGCGGTTGATATTTTAAATAACGATTCAGAAGATTTACAATTTGAAGAATGGTTTATTACTTGGGTACGTGCTGCATTTAGAGCAAAAGGAAATAAAACTGCAATTAACGATTTAATTGATTGGAGTGAAACGATTGCTAAAACAGGTAGAGAAACTCAAAAGCAGTTTTTAAATTATTGTTTAAATTTTTTCCGTCAAGCTTTATTACAAAACTATACTGCTACAGATTTAGTGTTTTTAGAAACTCAAACAAAAGGCTTCTCTTTAGATAAATTTGCGCCTTTTGTACATGGAAATAATATTTTAGCCATTAATGAAGAATTAAACGACGCTATTTATCACATAGAACGTAATGGAAATGCTAAAATTATTTTAACAGACCTTTCTATTAAACTAACACGATTATTACACCAGAAGATTTAAAAATTCAAACGAATCCAATTTCAAAGGAGCTTATACTATTTTGAAAATAGTGTAAGCCTATATTCCTCTTACCCTTTAATTGTATTTAATATGAATATTTCTTCAGGACTAAACTCATTAGTTTTCATAATTTTGAAGAAAGACTCTATTACAGAACCCCTTAAAATAAAAAAAATAAAAAAATCACTATTATTATTTAGCTTATTGTTTTTAACTATTGTCTGTAAGAAAAACTATACAACTTATCACAATGTTTAAGCAGAAGCAAGTTGCGGACAATGTATGTTTGACATGTAAGGCAGCGGTTGTGATTTAGTAGATAAAATTGGAGATGCACATTATTATGTTGAAGGAGTTGCAATTGACGATTATGGTGATGCGCATGCCGATGATGGATTTTGTAAAGCAGTTAAGGAAGTTACTATTAGTGGCGAAGCTGCGAATAGAAAAATAAATATTTCTTCTTTTAAAATAAACGAAAGTAATTTTTAAAGGGGGCATTTTATAGGTGATTTATGCCCAATCATCTAAAAAGCAATAAAAATCAAACAGTACAGGAAAGTTTTCTATTACTAACCAGTATCTTAAAATTAAATTAAAAACAAACTTTATGAAAAAATTAGTAGCAGAATTTATTGGAACTTTTTGGTTAGTTCTTGGTGGATGTGGAAGTGCTGTTTTAGCAGCTGGATTTCCTGACGTAGGAATTGGTTTTGTTGGGGTTGCATTTGCATTTGGTTTAACGGTATTAACCATGGCTTATGCTGTAGGTCATATTTCAGGAGGTCATTTTAATCCGGCAGTGACTATTGGTTTATGGATGGGAGGTCGTTTTGATGCTAAAGATATTCCATCATATATTATTTCTCAAGTACTTGGAGGTATTTCCGGAGCAGGGATACTATATCTTATTGCAACGGGAAACGGAAGTGATATTGGTAGTTTTGCAGCAAATGGTTTTGATTCCTTATCACCAGGCGGTTATAATATGACTGCAGCATTAGTAACTGAAGTTGTAATGACTTTTATGTTTTTAATCATTATTCTTGGAGCAACACATAAAAATGCTAACCGAAAATTTGCAGGTATCGCAATTGGTTTAGGACTAACATTGATTCATTTAATTAGTATTCCTGTTACCAACACATCTGTAAACCCTGCCAGAAGTACAAGTCAGGCATTATTTGCTGGAGGTGAAGCTATGGGGCAATTATGGTTGTTTTGGGTTGCGCCAATAATAGGAGCAATTTTAGCTGGAATAGTCTATAAATTCATGGCGCCAAACGAAGACTAACTTTAAATTTCATACCAATAAAAGAATCCGCTAATAGCGGATTCTTTTATTGGTATGAAATTTAAAAATAAATTACTCCGCTGTAGCGTAAGATTTGTTTAAATCATCAAGTATTATTTTAGTAATATCATTCTTTTCTGCACCGTAAACAACACTTCCTACTTTGTTTTTTCCAAAAATGTAAGTGTATCCATTCGTTTCACCGTAAGTAGAAATAGCTTCATTAATCTTTTTTAATAAGTAATCAATTTCAGCTTGACTTTGTTGTGACATTATTTGTTCCTCTTGTTGTATTTGTTGCTGTAAGAACTGACTTTTTTGCATATAAGGGTTGTATAGTTCTTGTTGTTTAGCAGGACTCAGATTTGCTCCTTTTGCTTTTAAAACAACCACTTCAGCTTGTAAAGCTTTACTAATACTATCTTTTTTCTTAGTTAAAGCCTCAACCTTTACTTTGTATTTATCTTCAATATCTTTACGTTCTTGATACTCTTCAATTAATTTTTCATTGTCTACAAAAGCAGTTTTTTCTTGCTGACAAGAGAATAAGGCTACAGATGCTAAAACTAGTACGATTACTTTTTTCATTTGAATTCGATTAATTATGATTTATTTACAGCGAAAATATAAAAATTAATGCAAATTATGAGGAAATAATTTACTCAAAAAACTTCATTAAAATACTGTACTTTTGTCTTTTAGAAATTAACCACATTTGTGGAAAATAACATATTAGATGAAAATAGCTATAGGTAACGATCACGCGGGAACAGAATATAAGTTTGAAATTATTAAATTACTTGAATCAAGAGGAATTAAGGTGACTAATTACGGAACTAATGAAAATTTAAGTGTTGATTATCCTGATTTTGTACATCCAGTAGCTAAAGATGTTAATGATCAAAATGTTGATTTTGGAATATTAGTATGTGGTAGTGGAAATGGCGTATCTATGACGGCAAATAAATACCCTAATGTTCGTGCAGGTTTATGTTGGACAAAAGAGATTACTGAATTAACTCGTCAGCATAACGATGCAAATGTGTTAAGTATTCCAGCTCGTTATACTTCTATTCCACAAGCTTTAGCAATGGTGGAAACTTTTTTAGATACTGCTTTTGAAGGTGGTAGACATCAAAATAGAGTTGATAAAATTTCTTGCTAATATGGTAAATTTTAAAACGATAAAATTTTCAGAATTTACTGTAAAGGAATTATATGAAACACTTCAGTTACGAAGCGAAGTATTTGTAGTTGAACAAGACTGTGTTTACCAAGATGTTGATTTTAAAGACCAAAAAGCATTACATGTTTTAGGATATAAAAATGATAAATTGGTTGCTTATACACGTATTTTCAAACCTGGAGATTATTTTAAAGAAGCTAGTATTGGTAGGGTTGTTGTTAAAGAAAACGAACGAAAATACGGCTATGGACATGATTTAATGAAGGAGAGTATTGCTGCGGTTCAGAAAGAATTTAATACAACTACCATTCATATTTCTGCTCAAACTTATTTAGAAAAATTTTATAATACTCATGGTTTTGTAAAAAACGGAGAAGGATATTTAGAAGATGGTATTCCCCATATTAAAATGATAATCAATTAGCGTAAAACATTATCAGTACTATTAGGTTACTTCATTAAAACAAAAGTGGCTACTTTTTTAAAGTAGCCACTTTTGTTTTAATATATAAATACCACTATTGGTTTAGTTTGCGTGAAACCTTCTTTTCTTAACAATGTTTTTGATGATGATTTCTACACGTCTATCGTATTCAGCACCTTTTCCTAACGGAACTGTTCTACGCATACCTTTATAACGCATACGTTGTTTAGGAATTCCTTTACGTCTTAAATAATTATACACCGCTTTTGCTCTAGTGTGTGATAAGTTTTGCTTTTTAGTTTTTCGGTCAATAGCATCT
>JAWUYQ010000081.1:0-7721 GCA_034110725.1 Flavobacteriaceae bacterium | reverse complement strand
TTACTTAATGCAATTGAAAATAATCACTTGGCACAAGCATTATTATTCTGTGGTCCAAGAGGTGTTGGTAAAACTTCTTGTGCTCGAATTTTAGCCAAGAAAATTAACCATCAAGAAGGTCATGATGATGAAAATGAAGATTTTGCATTTAATGTTTTTGAATTAGATGCGGCATCAAACAATTCTGTTGATGATATTAGAAGTTTAATTGATCAAGTTCGTATCCCTCCACAAGTTGGAACTTATAAGGTTTATATTATTGATGAGGTACATATGTTATCTCAAGCAGCTTTTAATGCATTTCTAAAAACTCTTGAAGAACCTCCTAAACATGCTATTTTTATCTTAGCAACTACGGAAAAACATAAAATTATACCTACAATACTATCACGTTGTCAGATTTTTGATTTTAAACGAATTACCGTAAAAGATGCAGCTAATTACTTAGCTTATATCGCAAAAGAACAAGGAATTACTGCTGAGGATGATGCTTTACATATTATCGCTCAAAAAGCAGATGGAGCAATGCGTGATGCGTTATCTATATTTGATCGTGTAGTAAGTTTTTCTGGTAAAAATTTAACCAGACAAGCAGTAACCGAAAATTTAAATGTTTTAGATTACGATACCTATTTTAAGGCAACTGATTTAATATTAGAAAATAACATTCCTCAATTACTACTGTTATTTAATGAGTGTTTATCAAAAGGATTTGATGGTCATCATTTTATTTCAGGATTAGCTTCTCATTTTAGAGATTTACTTGTTTGTAAAAACCAAGCCACTATTCAATTATTAGAAGTTGGTAGTACAGCCCAAGAACAATATTTAGTGCAATCGAAAAAAGCGTCACAAGCTTTTCTAATTCAAGGGATTGATACTGCTAACGATTGTGATTTGAAGTATAAAACAAGTAGGAATCAGCGTTTACTCGTTGAGTTATCACTAATGCAACTAGCTTCTATCACTTTCGGACTCAATGAGTCGGGAGAAAAAAAAAAGCCTAAAAACTTTATAATTCCTGCAACTTTTTTCATTTCTACTAATACACCTAAGGCTCCCCTACCAAAAGCTACACCAAATTTAGTTGAAGAACCAAAAACTGAATTAATTGAACCTGAAAAACCTGTTATTGAAAAAGCAGTTTTACCAAAATTAAAAACACCTGTTTCATCTAAAGGAAAGGTTTCCGGTTTATCATTATCAAGTATTCGTAAGAAAAAAGAGCATTTAGATGCTAAACTTGCGGAAGAAGTGCAACACGAAGTACTGCCTACTAATGATTTCAAAGAAGAAGACCTAATCAAGTATTGGATAGAATACACCCAAAAACTTGATGATGATGGAGCAAAAATTGTAGCCTCTATTTTTGATATTACTGATAAAGAAAAAAGAGAAAAATTAACTATCAAAGGAACTATGATTCATATTGAAGTACCCAATGCTTCTATGCAAATGGATATTCATGGTGCACAATATGGAATCCTTTCTTATGTGCGAAAAAAATTAAGCAACTACGACATTAACATTCAAGTAGATGTTAATGAAGAAGTTGCCAAAAAATATGTGTTCTCTGCAGCAGATAGATACGAAAAACTATTGGAGATGAACCCTGCGATTGGATTATTACGTCAAGAATTTGGTTTAGATATTAAAGATTAAATACCACACATTATATGTTAGGATTAAAATTACCTACAGACCCAAGATGGGTAAATATTGTTGAAAAAAATATTTCGGAAATACTTTGTGATCATGCTTTTTGTGAACAAAAAGCTGCAAGTACAGCTATTTCTCTTATTGTGAGTTTTCCTGAATACAACGACTTAATTAAAGAAATGGTTGCCTTAGTAAAGGAGGAAATGAGTCATTTTAAAATGGTGCATGACTTAATTTTAGAGCGAGGGGAAACTTTAGGGAGGGACCGAAAAGACGATTATGTATTACAACTGCTAAAGTTTTTCCCAAAAGGTGGTAGCAGAAATACACAATTGGTACACCGATTATTATATGCTGCATTAATTGAAGCTCGTAGTTGTGAACGATTCCGTTTATTATCAGATGAGTTGGAGGATAAAAAACTAGCTGATTTTTACAGAAAGTTAATGGTAAGTGAAGCTAATCATTACACTATGTTTTTACAATTTGCTAGACAATATGGTGATGATTTAAATGAAGTTAACAAAAAGTGGAATGACTTATTAGTTTTTGAAGCCAATATCATGAAGGACCTTGGTACTAATGAAACAATTCACGGTTAATAGCTATTTTATTCAATTAGTAAACTTTAATAAACTTCTGTTAAGTATAATTTAAAATAGTTTATTAATAATAGAAGGATGTAAATCAAATAAAAAGTCAATTCTAAATAACATTATTATATAATACTTTGTATTTCATGTAATAAAAGCAGTACATTTGCCGCTGATTAAAAAAACAGGTCTCATATTGTTACCTAGCTCTTAATCAAGAATTTAAACCTGCTTATTATGAAACGTATTAATGAATACAAGAAATTATTTAATGTTGATAAAGATACTGATCTTAAGGTCTTGAAAAAATCTTACAGAAATTTAGTAAAAGAATGGCATCCTGATAAATTTCAAGCAGATGATGAAAAAGCAGCGTTAGCTGATGAAATGGGTAGAAAAGTAATTGATGGATATCACTTTTTAGTAAGCATCAACCCTGATACTATTAATGCTAATTTAGAAGAGTATACTAAAACTATCACAACTGCTGGTATCTCAGACTTTCATCATAAAGGACAAGTATTAGAACTTGTTTTTACTGATGGTGCTACTTACGAGTACTTTGGTGTTTCAAGACCTTTATTTCAAAAATTTGTAAACACTGATAAACAATTACGTTTTGCAAAGCGTAACTTCTTTAGCGGTTTAACATACAGAAAATCAAAAAGAGATGCTGTTGTAGCATAATCTCTCATTTTATTTATAAAAAAATCCCAGTTAAATATTTAACCGGGATTTTTTGATTTACATGGATAATTATTAATTATCATTATAATACAATGTTTTAACCATCCCATCAGATAAACCTATTTTTGGTACATACATTTTTTTAGCTCCTGCCCATTTCATAGAGTTTAAATATATTCTTAAAGCAGGAATAATAACATCAGCTCGATCAGGATTTAAACCAATTTCTGTAACTCTATCAGAGTATGACATTGCGTTAAAAAAGTGATATTGAGCATTTAAAAAGATATACGAAAGAGGTTTCTCAGCTGTTTTCCCTGAAAGACGATGTATTTTATTAATATTCCCCCCAGAACCTATCATTATCACCTTATCAAGGCTTTTAGTATTACTTTTTATCCATCCCTTTATATCATCCCAATTAATCAATTCATCAACCGATTTATTAATTAAACGAACTGTACCAACTTTAAATGATTTTGAATTAATTATTCTTCCGTTTGAAAAAACAGTAAGTTCTGTACTACCTCCTCCAACATCAACATATAAATAATTAGAATTCTGATCTATAAATGTTTTTAAATCTGTTGAAGCAATAATTGCTGCTTCTTTTTTTCCATCAATAATTTCAACATCAATATCACTAGCGATTTTTATAACATCAACTAACTCTTGTCCGTTTTTCGCTTCGCGCAATGCCGAAGTAGCACAGGCCATATATTTAATAACATTGTTTGACTTCATTAATAACCTGAAAGCATTCATGGTGTCTTTCATCTTAATAATATTATCATCGGAAATCACTCCTGTTGTAAACGAATCTTGTCCTAAACGAATTGGAACACGCACTAAAGAGCTCTTTTTAAACTTAGGCTCCTTACCTTTTTCTTCAATAACATTTGTTATTAATAAACGTACCGCATTTGAACCAATATCTATTGCTGCATATTTTTTTATTATCATTTCACTACTGTAATTTTATTTACGTAATATTCGTATGTTTTTACTTGAGATCGTACTGGATTATCTGTAACTTCTCTATAAGAGTTATCTTGATTTTTAGAAAACACTCTTGCTTTAACAGTATCATTCCAACAAATTGAGAATGTATCAATCAACTCTTTTTTAATATCTTCATCATAAATTGGACAAGTTACTTCTACCCTATTATCTAAATTTCTTGTCATCCAATCTGACGATGAAATATACACTTCCTCTTGTCCTTCTGAACCAAAAATCATCATTCTAGGGTGTTCTAAATATTTATCTACAATACTAATAGCTTCAATATTTTTACTTAATCCTTCAATTCCAGGAATCAAACAACAAACCCCTCTAACAATCATTTGTATTTGTACTCCAGCATTACTTGCCTCGTACAATTTATCTACCATTTTATAACTGGTAATACTATTCAGTTTTAATTTTATTTGTGCCGGATTTCCTTCAATTGCTTTATGAATTTCCTGATCTATTAATCTTATAAAACCATTTTTAGCATAGTGTGGGGAAACCAATAAATGTTTGTATTTATTTACAATATAATTCGTTTTTAAGAAATTAAACACCTTTCTTAAATCCTTTAGAATATCTTGATTTGCTGTAAAAAGTGTATAATCTGTGTAAATTTTTGCTGTAGCACTATTAAAATTACCGGTACTAATAAATCCATACAACTTCAATTTTTTGTTTTCTAAACGCTCTATCAAACATACTTTACTATGTACTTTTAAGCCTTTTACACCAAAAATTAACTTTACACCTTCATCTTGCATTTTCTGCGCATATTCCATATTTGAAGCCTCATCAAATCTAGCTTGTAACTCAATTTGAACTGTTACTTCTTTACCATTTTTAGCCGCATTAATCAACGAGCTCGTAATATGAGAAACCTTCGCTAAACGGTAAATAGTAATTTTTATCGTTTTTACTTTAGGATCTAAGGCAGCTTCACGTAAAAACTTAATAATGTATGAGAATGTATGATAAGGAGTATATTGTAAAAAATCCTTCTGTGCTACTTTTTCAAATAAATTATCATTTAGTGATACACCCTTTATTGCGAGAGGCTTTTCCTTTGCATACAACAAGTCCTTTCGTCCCATATCTGGGAAATCCATATAATCTCTACGGAAATGATACCTTCCACCTGGAATCACACTGTCATTAGCTTCAACCCCCATTTTTCTCATTAAAAAATCTAATGTATCTGGGGCTATGGTTTTGTCATATATAAACCGAACAGGATCTCCATCTACTCTATTCTTAACACTTTTTGAGAGTTTTTCTAAAAAACTAACACCTAAATCTGACTCTAAATCCAACTCTGCATCACGTGTTATTTTAATCATATGAGCTTCAATAGTCTCATAATTAAAAATATTAAATATTGAATCAAGCCTATAACGTATCAAGTCATCTAAAAGTATAATACAGTCTTTATCATCCACTTTAGGCAATACTACAAACCGATACACGCTTCTTGGAATTTCCAGTAATGCATACTGATTTTCTGTTGCCGATAATTTCATTTTGACAGCCAAATATGCTGCAGAATCTTTTAATCGAGGTATTGGCGTATTGTCATTTAACACAATAGCCATTAACGCAGGGCTTAGGTTTTCAATATAAAAATTTGATATAAATTCTTTGTGAACAGCATGTGTGATGTTATTTTCATTTAAAACATAAATATTTTCATCTTCTAATTTTGAATATACTTCATCAATGATAGCCAAACTCTTGGACTGCTGAACGATTACTTCTTTAGTAATCATATCTAATAGTTCATCAGCTCTATAGACTCCTAATGCTTTTCTACCACTTTTTCCAGCTTCAGAAATACGTTTAACAGTTGCGTATCTAACTTTAAAAAATTCATCTAAATTATTAGAAAAAATACCTATAAAACGTAATCGTTCCAGTAATGGAACAGACGGATCTGCAGCTTCTTGTAATACTCTTTCATTAAATTGCAGCCAACTTAACTCCCTGTTTATATATCTATCTTTCTGGTTTGTCATTTGTTCATTTAAATTATAAACAATGCTATTTCAATTCTTTAGGAAATACTTTATAAATCGTTTTTCCTTTAGTGAGATTTTTCCATAAATCAATATCAAAATCAATTACTATAAAACCACATGTGGGCACTGAATTAACATCTATTGTACCAAATGTATTGACAAACTCAGTAACTGCAAAATTATGAGCGAAAATCATTACACTATTTGCTTCATTATTACATTCTTTTATAGTTTTTATGAAATTCTCTCCTGAGAAATCATATATATCATTAATATAATCAATAGTAACCGATGTCAATTTCCAACTTTTAATAAAAACTGATGCAGTTTGAGTAGTTCTTTTTGATGGAGAACACAAGATGATGTCTGGAGATGTAAATAGCTTATTCGTATGTTTTGCAACTAACTGTGCATCATTTAATCCTCTTTTTTTAAGAGGTCGTTTCAAATCAGGAACTGGAAACTTCCAAGAAGATTTTGCATGACGTATTACATATAATCTCTTCATTTTTAACTACATATAAATGGTTAGTGTTCTATCATCAAATATAGGTATTATTCATTTTTAAAGGAAATTAATATCAAATTCATACTCTTTTAACATTTATTTATTGTATTTTTATATTCCCTCAAAAATGTAATCGTACATTTTTCATAAAAAACTCTCTTTGTTTACCCAAACAAAAAAACTTCTTTTCATTAAAGTAATTTAAAAGCGTCCCAAGTTTAGCTTTGAATGTTTCCTCCGTATGTTATCATTAGTTATTAATGAAAACCATTAGGAGTTATGAAAAATTTATATTTAACCACCGTAGTATTTTTAGTCTTCTTTTCCTTAACGAATAGTCAATTATTTGCCCAAGGAGATCCAACAGATTGTATTTCTTTTACTGGTTGTCCAGTAGTTGATGATCAGCCATTAAAATTTTGTGCTGATGAAACCATTAACAATGTATTTGGTTCAACATTAGGTATATCAAATTTCCCTTCAATTTCGGCCTCACACGATTGTTTAGGAAATGGTCCTGGTCAAAGTTTTGGAATGAACTTTGAGTTGAACGAGACTCAACTAGGTGTTGATTGTTGGAACTTCCATTATATTTCAAGAGTTGGTGGTGATGGTGGTCATGTAAAATTATTTTCTGGTAGTCACCCGGAAAGTGATGATTCATATATTGTAACACCATACCTATATATCAATGCTGGAGACCCAGTATCAATTGGTGTTAATTACAGTGATGGTGATTATGATCTTTCGTTATATCTTATTGATGAATTTGGTGTAGAAACAGGACCTATTGATTCCGAAGCCATTGACGATTATTTTGGTTTTACTCCTGGTTTTGGAACTATTATGTTAGACCCTAATATAATAGTTGATGCTTCCTATAGAGTTAAGTTTGTTTTTTCTTATACAGGTTCAAAACCATCAAATAGTAATACTACTGATGATATTTCTGTTAATGGGATTGTAGTTGACGGAGATTGTACTGGAGGGATTGACTTTACATTATCTGGACCAGCAGACACTTTTTACCCTGTGGGACAACACACCATAACATATACTGCAACTTTTATTGATCCTGACGGAAATATCACTACTGATACATGTGCGTTTGAGATTGTTGTGGTTGGTATAGCTTTAAATATAACTCAACTAAATCCTAATTGTAATGGTGACAATGGTAATATTACTGCAGTTGCTGGTGATGGATCTCCAGAACACGGAACTGGTCCTTATTCCTATACACTGTAT
>JAWUYQ010000080.1:0-19500 GCA_034110725.1 Flavobacteriaceae bacterium | reverse complement strand
CATAAAAAAAGGAGCATCATATGATGCTCCTTTTTTTATGTATACTTTTTTAATTTAAAGGCAATTTTCTCAGGTGATAATCCCAAGGAATCATACAGTTCGGCTACCGTTCCATGTTCAATAAATCGATCAGGTATTCCTTGTACGTGTATGTTGTTTTTGTAGTTATGTAATACAGCAAATTCAGTTATAGCACTTCCAAATCCACCAATAATAGTTCCATCTTCAATAGTAAAAATGGTTTTGTGATTTTTGAATATATCATGCAATAATTTTTCGTCTAAAGGTTTTATAAATCGCATGTCATAATGAGCAATTTTTTTAGCTTCATTTTCTGTTAGATAAGGATACACTTCCTGCATTGAATTCCCAATATGACCAATGCTAAGCATAGCAACTTTACTACCTTCCTTAATACACATCCCTTTACCTATTTCAACTTTTTGATAGGGTTGTTTCCAGTCAAGAGTAACACCTCTTCCACGAGGATACCTAATGGCAATAGGATGGCTTAGCTCTAATTGAGCTGTGTACAATATATTTCGTAATTCAATTTCATTCCTTGGCGAAAAAATAATTAGATTGGGTATGCATCTTAGATAAGCTAAGTCAAAAACGCCATGATGTGTCGCACCATCTTCTCCTACCAAACCTGATCTGTCCAAACAGAAAATTACAGGTAAATTTTGCAAAGCAACGTCATGTATGATTTGATCATATGCACGTTGTAAAAACGTTGAATAGACATTACAATACACTTGCATTCCTTGGGTTGCCATCCCGGCAGCTAAAGTTACTGCATGTTGTTCAGCTATTCCAACGTCAATAGCGCGCTTAGGCAAAGCATCCATCATTACTTTTAACGAACTTCCAGTAGGCATTGCTGGAGTTATTCCTACAATTTTATCATTTTTAAGTGCTAGTTCAAGTATGGTTTCTCCAAAAACATCTTGATATTTTGGAGGTTGAATAATTGAAGGTTTAATGGTTAGTTCACCAGTTCTAGCATCAAACTTTCCAGGAGCATGATATTTAACTTGATCTTGCTCTGCTTGTTTTAATCCTTTTCCTTTAGTTGTTATTACGTGTAAGAATTTTGGCCCTTTTATTTTTTTTAATCTATTAAATTCTGAAAATAATTTGTCAAAATCATGGCCATCAATAGGACCAGAATATTCAAAATTTAATGCTTCAAATATATTGTGTTGGTGATTTGCTTCTCCATTTTTAATTCCGGTAAAGTATTGTTTTAAAGCACCTACACTTGGGTCAATCCCAATAGCATTATCATTCAAAATAACTAAAATATTTGCTTTGGAAACACCTGCATGGTTTAAAGCTTCAAATGCCATTCCACTAGCTATAGAAGCATCTCCAATAACAGCTATATGTTGTTTTTCAGTTTCTCCTTTTAAGTTTGAGGCCATAGCCATACCTAAAGCAGCAGAAATAGAGGTGGATGAATGTCCAACTCCGAAAGTATCATAAATACTTTCCTTTCTGTTTGGGAAACCTGCAATTCCGTCTAATTGTCTGTTGGTATGAAACTGTTCTCTACGTTCCGTTAAAATTTTATGCCCGTAAGCTTGGTGACCAACATCCCAAACTAATAAATCATTTGGAGTGTCAAAAATATAATGCAATGCAATAGTCAGCTCTACAACCCCTAAACTAGCTCCTAAATGACCTTCTTTTATAGCGACAATGTCAATAATAAAATCACGCAACTCTTTTGCGAGAGTAGGTAATTGACATTTATCAAGTTTCCTTAAGTCAATCGGATTAAATATAGTTGATAGTAAATTGTCTGACATAAAGCAAAAGTAGTATTTTTACCGTTATGGAAGAATTGTTTTCTGAGGAATACTTTATGAAAAAAGCGCTTCAAGAGGCTGAAATGGCTTTTGAAAAAGGGGAAATACCTGTAGGTGCTGTAATAGTTGTAGATAATAGAGTTATAGCAAGAGCTCATAATTTAACTGAGTTGCTAAACGATGTAACAGCTCACGCTGAAATGCAAGCAATAACTGCAGCTGCTGATTTTTTGGGAGGGAAGTATCTTAAAAAATGCACCTTATATGTCACCCTAGAACCATGTCAAATGTGTGCTGGAGCTTTATATTGGTCGCAAATAGATAAAGTAATATTTGGAGCAAAAGATGTATCAAGAGGTTTTATCAATATGCAAACAAAACTACATCCTAAAACAACTTTTAAAGGTGGGGTTTTAGAAGATGAATGCGCTAAGTTGATGAAACAATTTTTTATCGAAAGAAGAAACTTAAACTAAAAAAGGAGCTATAAAGCTCCTTTTTTTTATAATATATATACTTTAATTTATTGCTTTTTAGCAGGAACTGGCTTTCCTTCTTTTTGAGCTAACAATCCTTTTTTGTTTTCTAAAGCTAAAACAAACTGAGGGTCTATTTTTAAAGCTTCGTCAAAAATAGCAATAGCTTTATCAATATTACTTTTGTCAAGGTTGTATTCTATTAATCCAAGAATATTTAAGAAAGCAGCTTTAATAGGAGTTTCTAAATAGCTATTTCCTTTTACGAAAATTCTAACTTTCTCTTCTTTTGAGTTTTGTAAACCATAATTAATGGTTGCTTTTGCTTCTCCTAAACGCTGAATACTATATTGTAATTGTGCTAGTTCATAAGCATCTAAAACACTCTTGTTTTTCAGAATTAACGCTTCATAATTTTCAATAGCTTTTTTAGGATTATTTAAGTTTTTAAACCCAATAGCTTTTGTTTTTAAAGCTAAATCAGAAGTTGAATTAACTACAACTTTAATTGCTTGCATTGGCTTATTAGCCTGAAGATACATATAAGCTAGTGTGTCTTTTTTTGATTCAGATGGTGCTAAAACAATTAAATGACTTAAGCCTTCAATTGCTCCGTCAAGGTCATTATTTTCAAGCATCATTTTGTAATACTTTTGATAATGAGATGTTAGTGCTGCTTCTGTATTATTTCCTTTTTTATTTTTTTGAGCTTGAGTTGCAGAAATAGTAAGTAATGCAACAAAACAAAGTATTAATTTTTTCATGATTTTTTTCTTATAAATAGAATAGCTACGAAAGTATCAAATTATTTTTAAATACATAATTTAATAAGACGCGGATTTTTTCCGAAGATACTTCTTTTATTAGTGGATTTGTGTTGCTGTTAATTATCGGAATTGGTAATTTTAATTGTTCACAATACTTAGTGTAATACGAGCCTTTTTTAGGATGATAGGGATTTACAAGATTAAAGATTTCATCAGTAATATTCGCTTTTAGTAGTTGTTCAATAACTGTAATACAATCTTCTAAGTGAATCAAGTTGATAAGTTCATCTGGCGATTTTATTGTTTTTCCAGACAAACTATATGCTGGATGCCTGTTTGGGCCAATCAAACCTCCCAAGCGAATAATATTGGTTTTAAATTTTGAGTTGTTAAGTAATAATTGTTCTATTTCAGTAATTTGTATTACAGATTCTCTAGTAGGATTTGTTTTTGTTTCTTCAGTAATGATACCTGTTGTGTTTCCATAAACAGAAATAGAACTTGTATAGGTAACTCGTTTTATTGTTGAAGATTCAATTTTGGAGATTAAGTTTTTAATAATTTCCTTATGATTTTTTAATCGAGGAGGTATTGTTATGATTAATTCATCAACATTTAAAAACTCGTTTAAATCACTATTCAAATTGTCTAAATCTAAGATATACGAATTTATACCTGCGTTAATCAAAGTTTTTTCTTTTTCTACAGAAGTTGTACTTCCGCTTACTTGATAACCTGATTTTAATAACTGTACGGCTAATGGTAATCCTAACCATCCACAGCCTAATATAGCAACTTTAGTCATTAAACTTCATGGTGTTTTTAACAATAATAGCGTCGTTTATTACGAATGGTTTAGGAATCATATTGTCATCTCGTTTTTTAATTTTTAAAGTAGTATTACTTAATAAGTCATGCGATGTTTCTAGTAACTCTATATGCGGAATACTATCTTTATGAATGCTAAAATTCAACTCCAATGGCTCGTTATTTACGAGATGATAAGTCGCTATTCGTGGACTGTTATTATTAAAAAATTTAGAATCTATATTTGTTTTAATTTTAGTTCCGTTAATACTGAAGCTATTAAAAGCGTTTTTTGTTTTAGAATTAATTTCGATACTATTTAATTTACGCTTAGGCATTATGCATAGCTGTATTCTTCGCTCCTGATTAATAATAGTATCAATGGAAACGTTATAAACGGACTCAGGTAGTTTTATTTTTGGAGCGTTTGATATTGTACTAAATTGAGTGTTGTATTTGCTCCCGAAATTTATAGTTGATTGATCATTAATGGTGTATTCAAAATAAGGAGAATTCCAATCATCAAGAATTTTATCATAGCTTAACCAGTAACTTTTTTGAGTATCATTGTCTTGTAAATACACTAGACTATTTGGTTTTGGTTGCTCAGGAGTAAATCCGCTTTTCAAATGTGCAATTAGAAAAACGATACCTGAAGCAAGTAATAATATATGACCTAATGATTTTTTTCTTCTTATAAATCCAAGGACCGGTAATAATAACCCGAATAATAATACAATTAAAACACTTGAAGCAACAATGATTTTTAATCCTAGTGCAATTGGAAATTGCTGAATGAATGGTGCTAAAATAAAAATAGCAGGCAAACATAAAAGTGTTGAGGCAAGGATGCTTGGTTTATCTTTACGGAGTAAAATAAAAAACAATCCTAAGGCAAAGAATAATGGAATGATAAAGAAACTGGCTCCTTCTAACTCTTGAGAAATTCCAAAATTGAGTAATAACCAAATAAAGATAGGTGCGACAATTAATTCTTTAGTGTTTGTAGCAGTATAAACTCTCTTGTAAATATAAAAAGTAATGCTTAGTGAAAGAAGCACAAAAAACAGGATATATATGTGTCCGTTGTACGTGAACCCATGTAGTATTTCATTGTAATTAGGGTATAATTGTAAGATGGTTTTCCAACCCAAAAAGCCAATAACTCCATTAATCAGCAATGCAGAAAATAAAGCTAAAAATCCTTTTCCAATTGCTGTTCCATTTAATTTTTTACGCCTTTTCCCATAAATTAAAATTAGAATAAATAGAATAGCTGCTATAATTACCAGCGGTAAAATCCATGTGAAAGGGTAGGAATGCATTCCTAGAGGAGAATTAAAATACACATTATTTTCTGTACTCTTTAAGTTAGTTAAGTCTGTATTTCCAAAATGATTTAATAACGGCATCAAATAACTAGCTTGGTGCGATAGTGTATTATTATCTAATCGTTCAGGAGTGTCCAAAGCAGCATGGTAATCAAAATGATCATCTATAAAAGCAAAGTTGAATCCTTGTATGCCAGCTTCTTTTCTGAATACTGTCAAATCAGTATCGTTTGGTAATTTTTTATAAATGCTATAGGCTAATGAATTTGCTACTGGGTACTTCGGGTTTGCTTTTATAAATTCATTCATTAATGCAGCATTACCATCTGTAGTTTCTACTAAAGTAAAAGACGGACCGCCACTACCTCTAGCTTCAAAATTTAATATTAATCCTATGTCCTTCGTCCATGGATGTTCCTTAACAAATAATCTAGCGCCATTTAGTCCAAGTTCCTCACCGTCTGTAATTAAAATGATAATGTCGTTTTTATGAACAGTACCTTTCGCAATAAAAGCTCTTATTCCTTCCAATACTGTGGCAACCCCACTAGCAGCATCACTAGCGCCTTTGGAAGAATGACCTGCACTATCATAATGACTCATTAGCACTAATGCCTTTGAATTATCCGTTCCTTTTATTCTAGCAGCTATATTTTTAACCTTAGCAAATGTTCCCCAGTCACTAAAACTATTTCCTTCTTGAGTTTGTACCTCTAAGCCTAGTTTCTCTAATTCCTCAATAATATACTCTGAAGCATCTTCATGAGCATTTGTTCCTACTGCATGTGCGTCACTTCCTAAATTTTGAATGTGTTTGAATGCTTTAGAATTCGAAAATTCTGAATTAGTAGGATTATCAATAAAATTGTCTTGCGGCATTAAAGTTTTGATACTTGAATATGCAGCAAGAGAAAATATAAGAAGTGCTATAATTTTTTTAAACATGATATTTGAATTAAAAGATTGAAAATGTTAATGAAGAATGACAATCATTAATCGTTTCTTTTTACTAATGCATAATATTCTTTTTCTAATGGTAGATATCCCTGGTCGTATACAAAATAATATACAGTACCAATTTTGGTGGTATAAGTTGAAGTGAAGTAGGAGAAATCAAAACCTTTTTCAATCAATTTACTTCTTGATGTTTTTGTTTTGCTTTCAGGGTTTAGTTCCTCAAGAATTCGCCAATTTTTTCGCAACCGATTATTCACATTTCTTATTAAATTTTTAGAATCCTTATTAACTCTATTATTGTATTCATTCCTACAACTGTCGTCACAGAATTTTTTATCTGCACGTCCTTTTATAGGTTGCTTACATTCTAAACAATTCTTTTCCATGAGTTATTTTTTATAGCGATAATGGCCAATTATTGTGTATGCGAATAGAACATCTTCGGCTACTTGACCTCCTCCAATATTATGGACAATTAAATAGCGTTGTTTGTCTTCAGTTTTTTGACTTGATACAATGCCAATATGTGTGATTGCTCCTCCAAGATTCCAGCACACAATATCTCCAGGTTGATAGTCATTAGCATTTGTTGTTATGTTTTTCTGCGCATTATGACGCTTGAAAAATGTCATCAAATTAGGAACTCTTCTATGATCAATATTAGTGTCGGTTCTTTTTAAGCCCCATGTTTTAGGATAGGAATTGAAGTTTTGTTTCATATCCTCATGAATTTCTTTTTGTAAATCTATTCCCATTTTTCGATAGGTTCTAATAACCACATCAGTACATACTCCTTTCCCATCTGGAATATCTCCATTGGGGTATTTTATAGAAAAATAGGTTGGATCATAAACAATGGTGTCATCAATAAGTTCTATGGCGCAGGCACTTATTTGTTGAAAGAAATCTTGAGAATACCCTAAGTACCCCGAGAAAAGTAGGTAAGCGATTAATAGTGCATTTTTCATTTATATCAATTTATCACAAGGTACAAAAAAACCGTTTACAAACGACTACAATTACTTACAATCGACAGTAAGCAAGTAATTACCGAATAAAAACACAATGTGATCTCATCTTTGCAGTGTCGATACATAGGAACTCGATAGTATTAACTGTTTAACGATTGCCTGTAAATGGCATACACAAAAAATTAAATTATGAGCACAGTAAGAAACAAAGTACAGTTGATTGGGAATTTAGGAAACCAACCAGAAATTATCACTTTAGAGAGTGGAAAGAAATTAGCGAAATTTAATTTGGCTACCAATGATAGTTATAAAAATGCGCAAGGAGAAAAGATAACAGATACCCAGTGGCATAACATTATTGCTTGGGGGAATACCGCACAAATAATTGAACAGTATGTAAATAAAGGAGAAGAGATAGCTATTGAAGGAAAACTGACTTCCAGGAGTTATGATGATAAGGATGGTAACAAGCGCTACATTACTGAAATAGTTGTAAGTGAACTATTGATGTTAGGAGGGAAGAGTTAAAAATATAGTAATAGATATTGTATCTTTACTTTAAAAAATTAATGAATACTACTTATATAATAGCAGGTGTTTTACTTCTTCATTTTTTAATAGGTTTTGGGTATTTGATATACAAATTATCTCCTAAGAAAAAGGATAAGAATAAATTATAATAAAAAAGGCTTTCAAAGAATTACTCTGAAAGCCTTTTTTATGAAATAAATGATTACAATCTATCAGGATTATAACCTAAAAACGGAACTTCAGTTTCTTTAAAAATAACACCGTAATCTTCCAACTCTTTTAAGATAGGGTTGTATACTTCTTTAGTAATTGGTAATTGAACTCCAGGAGTTTTAATTTTACCATTCAATATTTGTAGTGTAGCAATTGCAACTGGCAAACCAACTGTTTTTGACATTGCTGTAAACGTTTGGTCATCTCCTAAAATAACCATTTTAGAATCTATTTGTTTTTTCTCACCATTCAATTCGTACCCAAATTTATGGTACATTACAATCATATCTTTATCCTCTTGTTGTAATGTCCAAGTATCTAATAATATTTTTTGTAATATTTGAGCTGGAGTAGCATTTACTAAGCCAACTTTTTTAGTGGCACTAAATAAATCTAATTCTAAATATTTCTCCCAAACCACATCATCTTGGTCTATTTTTAAACTATGACGGAATTTTAACTCAACAGAATCTGTAGGGCTATATGGTAAAAAAGAGTTTACAAAATCTCTGTAAGTCATTTCTTCAGAGTTTTCAATAGTGTATGAATCATCTGTCATACCAAGAGTAATAAAATTATTCCATGCACGAGAATATCCAACTCTTCTTATTGTCCCTCTATATAAGGTATCAACATCCTTTAATCCGTATACGCTTCTATAACTTAAAGAATCTCTATTAGCATATCCTTCAAACTTTCCGTAACCTTCAACTTCTAAGAACTCAGTTCTTCTGAATAAACGATTGTATGGTATGTATTTGTATTTGCCTTCTTGTATAAACATTGCGGTCCCACCTTGTCCAGCTAAAACAACATTTCTAGGGTTCCAAGTAAACTTGTAATTCCATAAATTGTTATCACTCTCAGGAGCAACTAAACCACCACAAAACGATTCAAATAACATAATCTTACCACCCTCGTCATGAATACGATCAATTATTTGCATAGCACTCATGTGATCAATCCCTGGATCAAGCCCAATTTCATTCATAAACACTAAGCCTTTTTCTTTTGCCTCGGCATCTAAAGCTTGCATTTCATCACTAATATATGAAGCAGTAACCATGTGCTTTCCGTATGCAACACAGTCTTTCGCAACCTCTACATGAAAACGTGCAGGTAACATTGATATAACGATATCAGCATTTTGTACAGCAGCTTTTCTTTCATCTTCCTTAAAGATGTCTAGTAAAATAGCTGATGCATTTTTATGATCTTTAACGTGTGTTTTTGCATTTTCTAAAGATAAATCTCCGATGGTAACATGTAAGTTTTCTTCCTCAGATTTTCCAATTAAGTAGGTAATTAAATTTGAGGCCGATTTCCCTGCACCTATTACTAAAATTTTTCTCATTTTTGTTTGGAGTTTTATTAGTGTGTTGATTTTATAACACAAATATATAAATAAGTGATATTTAAAACAATTTTATGAATAAAAGAATATTAATTTCAGCAGCTATATTAGCGATTATTGCAATTGTATTAGGAGCTTTTGGAGCTCATAAACTAAAAGAGTTATTACCAGAGCAAAGTTTAAATTCTTTTGAAACAGGGGTAAGATACCAAATGTATCATGTTTTTTTACTATTATTTCTAGGTAACTTTTCAAAGATAACAGAAAGTGTTAAAAAGAAAGTATATCTATTTACGATGATTGGAGTATTGTTTTTTTCAGGATCAATATTTTTGTTGTCAACAAGCAGTATAACTTCAATTGATTTTTCATCAATAGGAATTATTACTCCAATAGGAGGGTTGTTACTTATTGTTGCTTGGGGTATATTGTTGAGAAGTTTTATAAACTTAAAAGCCGATTAAGGCTAGTTTAACAAAAATTGTATACTTTTGCCCTTTATAACTAAATGCAACACAACAACAATACTATTATTATGGCTGATAATGATACAAAAAAAATGATTTCGTTAGAACAATACGGTATCAAGAATGCAACAGTGAACTATAATTTATCTTCGGATGAGTTACATGACCTAACTATAGCAAAAGGACAAGGTGTTGAAGCTGCTTCTGGAGCTCTAGCAATTAACACAGGTGAGTTTACGGGTAGATCTCCAAAGGATCGTTTTATCGTAAAAGATGCTAAGACGGAAGATGAAATATGGTGGGGAGATATTAATATTCCTTTTGAAGGAGATAAATTTCAAAAATTATATGATAAAGTAGTAAACTACTTATCGGAAAAAGAAGTTTTTGTACGTGATAGCTATGCTTGTGCGGACGAGGATTACAAATTAAATATTAGAGTAATAAATGAGCGTCCATGGTCAAACATGTTTGCTCATAATATGTTTTTAAGACCAACGAGTGCAGAATTAGAAAACTTTAGCCCAGAATGGACTGTAGTTAATGCACCAGGTTTTATGGCAGATCCTTCTGTTGATGGAACACGTCAACATAACATTGCTATTTTAGAATTTACACGTAAAATTGCTTTAATAGGTGGAACAGGATATACTGGAGAAATCAAAAAAGGAATTTTCTCTGCATTAAACTTCATTTTACCTGTTGAAAAAAACACGTTACCAATGCATTGTTCTGCAAACGTTGGTAAAAATGGTGAAACTGCAATTTTCTTCGGATTATCAGGAACAGGAAAAACAACTTTATCTTGTGATCCAGAACGTAAGTTAATTGGAGATGATGAGCACGGTTGGACAAATGAAAATACAGTATTCAACTTTGAAGGAGGTTGTTATGCTAAAGTAATTGATCTTTCTGCTGAAAAAGAACCAGAAATTTATAACGCTATCAAAAGAGGAGCAATCCTTGAAAACGTTATTTTAGATGATAAAGGAGCGGTTGACTTTGAGGATACTTCAATTACACAAAACACTCGTGTAAGTTACCCAATTTATCATATTGATAATATTCAAACACCATCAATAGGAAAGAATCCTAAAAACATTTTTTTCCTTACTGCTGATGCATTTGGTGTATTGCCTCCTATCTCTAAGTTAACTCCTGGTCAAGCGGCTTACCACTTTATTTCAGGATATACTGCAAAAGTAGCTGGTACTGAAGCTGGAATTAACGAACCATTACCAAGTTTTTCTGCTTGTTTCGGAGCACCATTTATGCCTTTACATCCAACAAAATATGCTGAGATGTTAAGCGTGAAAATGCAAGAAGCTGAGGTTAATGTTTGGTTAATAAACACTGGTTGGACTGGCGGAGGTTACGGAGTTGGAAATAGAATGAAATTAAGCTCTACAAGAGCTATGATTACTGCAGCTTTAAACAATGAGTTAGATAATGTTGAGTTTGTACAACATCCAATATTCGGATTAGATATGCCTACAACTTGTCCTAACGTTCCAACAGAAGTATTAAACCCAAGAGGAACTTGGTCTGACACAGCTGCGTATGATGCTAAAGCTAATGAATTAGCGGCATCATTTAAAAAGAACTTCGCTCAGTTTGAAGATTATGCAAGTGAAAAAATAATGAATGGTGGTCCGATTGTATAAACACAATTAGATTTTCTACTATATTAAAAATCCCGAAGCATATGCTTCGGGATTTTTTTGTTCTAGATAATTTGAAGAGGTTTTTTTATTTTCTCAACTCCTCCATGTCTGAAAGTAAAATCCTCAGCTTGTTTAATATTCCTCCGTATACAAGATTGATATCCCATTTTCCTATTTTCCCGCCAAAGAAGGCTAGTATAGCAATTCCTAAGAAGAAAGGAATAAGTAAAAGTATAGGAAAACCAGAAACAATAAAAGTATTAGGGAACTCAGATATTATTCCACTTGTAAGCATATTTCCTAGTATGTTTCCTTCAATTTCAATAAACCAAAATCCAACTACCACGGCTATAAAAACATAGGGATACATAAATGTTGATAGTTTTGAGTTTACAGCAATCATGTCTTTTACCCAATTATCAAAAGAGCTGAGATATTCATAACTGCTCGTGTTTTTATCAATAGTATCTAATTGTTTGCTGAATTTTTGCGCAACAAAAGTAACAGCAATAAAAAGCAATGACATCGGGACACCCATATATATCATTCTTGTGATGTAAGATAGCGGAATGATTAAAATAGCAAAAGCTATTATTGCTATCCTATTAATTTTATACATGCGCTTAAACTTCTCTACAATGTCTATTGATTTTTGATTGTATAAATCATTTAATTTTGGTGCTACTAAAGCATCATTTTTTATAAATCCTTCTTTCCAGATTGTTTCTATTGACTTTTCCATAATAGTTTTGTTTTTCTTTAAGTAATTTAATTACTTAATATTTTTTTTAAGCGTTCTTTAATACGAGTAATACGTACTCCAATATTGTTCGTATTGGTTCCAATAATGTCAGCAATTTCTTGATAGGATTTTTCTTCTAAGTACAGTAAAATAACTGCTCTGTCAATTTCTGACAGTTGCCTAATAGCAGCATACAATTGGTTAAGAGATTCATCATCAAATGCACGGCTGTCTACTAAAACCTCGTCAGGTAGTAAATCAGATGGGGCATTTTGTTTGTTGTTTTTCTTTTTCTTTAAGAAAGTCAAACACACATTTAATGATAATCGATATATCCAAGTTGACCATGCTGATTGTTCCTTGAAGTTGTCTTTGCTACGCCAAATTTGCAAACATACTTCTTGGTAATAATCCTCAAAATCTTCTTGAGTATCTGTATATGCTCTGCAAATCTTGATGATAATTGCGGCATATGGTAAAATTTGTGTGGTGTAAAAATCGCTACTCACTCTTGGTCTTTTCTTGTTTAGTGGCTCAAATCAATATTTATTACAGGGAAATAGAAAATATTTTAAATAATAATGAAGATAGTGTACTCTCTAAAAAGGATTTTAAAATATTACTTACAATACTCTACCTTCTTCTTCGGCTCGAGTGTCCATAATTACACCAATTACTAATCCTATCAACATTCCAGATACTAATCCAATAGGAGTTCCTATTCCTTTTAAAATTGGTATTCCAAGCGAAATACCAAAACACATACCTAAACTCATTCCTATAGCAGTATAATATCCTTTTGAAATTAAGGAAAACTCCTTTTTTAAATATTCTTTAAATGAACTAAGAGCTTTACTAAAATATTTCTTCTTATTCTCATTATTTGATTTTAGATTAAGATTATCAAGTTCTGATTCAATAGAAATTATGTTTTCAGTTGATAGATTTTTTTTGTCTAACTTAGTTAAAGTCTGTATGAAATCATCATATACCTTTAATTCAGATTTTTTAGTTGTCTGAGTTCTTAATGTGTTGAAAAATTTGATAGCCTCATCTATTGTCATAATATCTAGTCTTTTCTTATTTAGTGGCTCAAATATTTTTTTATTACAGGGGTGTATAGTTTTTTTTGAGAATAAAAAAAACACGGGTAATATATTTCTATAGTCTTTTTCGAAGCCAATAAGGTATTAACTTTAATATAATAGCAATTAAAACCCATCGTTTTGAGACATAACCCACATCTTTTTTTTCTCTAATGTAATCAAAAATTTGTGTTGCGGCTTTCTCCTTTGAAACAGTCCAAAAGCGTTTTTTTCCTTCGACCATTTGCGTGGCTACAAACCCAGGTCTAATATCAGTTATGTAAATAGGTTTGCCTGATTTAAAAGCTTTCTGTCTTAACCCTTCAAGATAGTTTATTTGATAAGATTTAGCAGCGTGATAAGCTGGTGCGGCATGATACCCGAATAGTCCAGCTATAGAACTGATGGAGGTAAAATGTCCATAGCCTTGTTTTTCAAAAAAGCGATAGCTACAATCTGCTATTTCGGTAAAAGCCAATACGTTTAGTTTATTTGCATTGTTTTCAACTTTAAAGCCTAAGTTTTTATTCAAATGCCCGATACCAGCGCTGAATACTAATAAATCAATACCGCCTAGTTCTTGAGTTAATTCAGCTATTTTATCAGAACCATTGTCGTTAATACAATCTAAATATTCTGCATTTAAAAAAGGATTGTTTTCCTGGTTCAATTCTTTTATAATATCTTTTTCAATACCAGTAATTACAACTTTATAATTATTGAGAACAAGAGTATTGGCAAGTTCATTCCCAATACCAGTAGTTCCACCGATTACAATTGCTTTTTTCATTTGCTATATGTGTAATTATTATAATTAGATGTTTTTTATTGATATTCAGTTAAGTTAAGATTTTTAGATGTAAAAGCCAATATTTAATGTGATTAGCTTTATTTATAAATGCAATAAATTATGTAATTTTGCGCTCATTATGGCAAAACAAGAAGATCAGTTTAAAAAAGTAGTATCTCATGCAAAAGAGTATGGGTATGTATTTCAGTCAAGTGAAATATATGACGGTTTAAGCGCAGTATACGATTATGCTCAAAACGGTGTAGAATTGAAGAAAAACATCAGAGAATACTGGTGGAAATCAATGGTGCAGTTACATGATAACATTGTGGGTATTGATGCTGCAATATTTATGCATCCTACTACATGGAAAGCTTCTGGGCATGTTGATGCCTTTAGTGACCCGTTAATAGATAATAAAGATTCTAAAAAAAGATATAGAGCAGATGTTTTAGTAGAAGATTTCGCTGAGAAATTAGAAACTAAAGCTCAAAAGGAAATCAAAAAGGCTGAAAAGCGTTTTGGTGAAGCTTTTGATAAAGCAGAATTTGAAGCAACAAACCCTAAAGTTTTAAAATACAGAGCTGATAAGCAAGCATTGTTAGATAAGTTAGGAAGGCTTTTAGAAGAAGAAAAACTAGATGAGGTTAAAGCCTTTATTGAAGAGTTAGGGATTGCTTGTCCAGTATCAGGCTCTAAAAATTGGACTGATGTACGTCAGTTTAATTTAATGTTTGGTACTAAGTTAGGAGCTTCTGCAGAAACTGCAATGGATTTATATTTACGTCCTGAAACTGCACAAGGTATTTTCGTAAACTTTGCTAATGTGCAAAAAACTGGAAGGATGAAAATTCCTTTTGGTATTGCACAAACAGGAAAAGCATTTAGAAACGAGATTGTTGCAAGACAATTTATTTTCAGAATGCGTGAGTTTGAACAAATGGAAATGCAATTTTTTGTGCGCCCTGGAACTCAAAAGGAGTGGTATGAAAATTGGAAGGAAACTAGATTAAAATGGCATAAGTCATTAGGTTTAGGTGAAGAAAATTACCGTTTCCATGATCATGAAAAATTAGCTCATTATGCTGATGCTGCTTCTGATATTGAATTTAACTTCCCATTCGGATTTAAAGAATTAGAAGGAATTCATTCAAGAACAGATTTCGATTTAAAAGCTCATGAGTCTCATTCTGGAAAAAAATTACAATATTTCGATCCTGAATTAAACGAAAGTTATACTCCGTATGTAGTTGAGACTTCTATTGGACTAGATAGAATGTTTTTAGCAGTATTCTCTAATTCATTACAAGAGGAAGAATTAGAAAACGGAACTACACGTACGGTATTGAAATTACCAGCGGTATTAGCACCTACAAAGGCGGCTATATTTCCGTTAGTAAAGAAAGATGGGTTGCCTGAAGTTGCTAAGAAAATTGTAGCTGATTTAAAATGGGATTTCAATGTAGTTTATGATGAAAAAGATGCAGTAGGAAAACGTTATCGTCGTCAAGATGCTGCGGGAACACCTTTCTGTATTACTGTAGATCATGATACTTTAGAGGACAACATGGTTACTATTCGCCATAGAGATACGATGGAGCAAAAAAGAGTAAAGATAGAAGAACTACGTGCTATTATTGACCAAGAGGTGAATATGAAAAACTGGTTAAATAAAATGTAGTTATTAACTATGTTAAAATATAAAAAGTGCGACTTTCGAGTCGCTCTTTTTATATTTATTATTATCTGTTCGATTCGAGCCTAGAAAAACGCTTTCAATTGAATATTTCCGGTATGAATAGTTTTTGAAGTCTCACCCTTTCTACCAAAGTATGTAAAGTTTAAATCTAAAAACTTAGTAATACGTTTTTGAGCAAATACATTCCAAGTAAGATTTTCCCCTTTTTCTAAGCCTTCTAACATTTGGTATGCAACTGGAGAAAAAGAACTTCCTGTAAAATCATTAATATAATAATTTAACTCCCCATTTAAGGATATTTTATCCTTCTTAGCAACGGAAAATGAAATCCCCATACGTTGTTGTTTCAAGGTTTCAAAATCACCTATTTCATTTTCTTGAATGGAATATTCATAAAAGGCATCTAGCTTTGTATTTGTAGAGGCTAAAAATGAAATTTTAGGATTGGTGCTCCAGTTTTTTAACTCATAATTGTTAGTACTAAAATTTTCAGATTCATTTTTGTTAGCTCCTAGATTATTTCGAAATTCAACTAACCAACTCGTATAAAACTTATGAATAAATAACAGTTGATTATTAGTAGCATTGTTTTCTTGAAAACCAATACTTAAAATGTTCCTGTTTCTGTTTTGTAAGTAAGTATATGAAGTAGAAAAGCTTTGCTTTGCTCGATTGAAAAACAAAGTGTTTTTAAAACTAGAGTTTATTGTTAATAATTTGTCATCTTCTCCTTTAAATAGGTTGAAATCAAAGGTGTCTTCTCGTTTTGTTTTTTTGTCTATTAAATATGAAGTTTGATTGAAAAATTTTGACAACACTTTTTTGAATCCATTTTCCGACTCAATCCATGATTTTGGATTGATAGTTAAAGAAGTGCTCCATTTGTTTTGTTCTGTCTTGATAAAAACCTGATTAGGAAGTAATATTTTAACAAAATTTGCTTGATCTTGAAATTGTGCTATTTCAAATTCATTTAGTTCCTGTATTGCATTTTCGTTATAATCTATCCAAGTGTAATATCCTTGCCCTTCATCAACCTCTACATAGGTGAAATCTTGCTGTGGTACAACACCAGAATTTACTTCAAATACCGTGTTTAAGTTTAAAAATTGATCAAAGAATCCTTGGTTATACAGTACCCTACCATTTAAGGATTTCTCATCTTGAACGGCTTCATCTTCGTAAGTCAATTCGCGGTAATTGGCGTGCACACTCAATTTGGTTTGTGGTGAATTTATTAACTTCGACTTTAAGTAATATGTATTAGAATTATTAACTCTAGCAAGTTCTCCGATTTTCAAACTGTCATTTACTCTGTATTTATAGCCTATTTCTGCAAATACGTTTGTACTATCTCCAACACCAGAGAATACTTCGTACGCATTGTATTTTTGACTATTTCCTGTAAGTAGCTTACTTACTTTGTCTTCTAATTGATTGTTTTCTAAACTTGTTTTTGCGCCAATCCAACCTTTGTTTAATTCATATAAAATTCGAGCAGATAGACGTAAAAATTTTGAGTTATAATTCTCCGATGAGCTTTTTAAATAGCTAGAGTTAGATGCTATTCGAAATTTATTTAAGCGCAAATCATTATTAAGGACATGTCTATTTCCGTTATAATTTTCAGAGTATTCTAGGTGTTCATAAGCGTAATTAATAATTCCTTTTTTATGATGATTCAAGCTTAGTCCAGAGCTAATTATATTCTGATTCCCTAGCGGATTTTCGAGGTTCCAATCTCTATCAAATTCTACACGATATAAACGCTCAACAGTCCGAAAATTTTTGTTTACATAATCTGTGTCAATAAAAGCATTTAAATTCCATGAACTATCTTGCTTTACAATATTTCGTTCTACAGTTAATTTCCCTGCAAAACCATCATTATCTTCATCGTCAATGTCGGAAAATAAGTTCAAATCATTCTTGCTTCCGGCTAATTCAAAATCAATTTTTGTTTTATTATTAGGTGAATAACTAGCATCAACAATTGCCATCTGTAATTTTGTAGGAGCTACTAATTGTACTATTGGTTCGTAATTACCTTGAGGAATTCCTCCAACGGCTGCAACGTATTCAAAGATGTTGCTAATAGCATTGCTGTTTACTAAAATATAATTCCCTTGATTATTTCCAACTAAACTGAACTTTACTTGAAATAACACGTCTGTAGGTTCGTTAGAGAATACAAAAGCTTCTACATTTCCTATGGTTTCTTTTTTGTATAAGATTCTGTTTTCTGAAAAAGCCTCAGGAATAGCTGATGGAGCATTCATTAAGTTAGGGTCGTTTCCTGCAGCTTGTAAAATAGCAACCTGATCCGAAGATAAGCTTTGTTGTAAAGGTTGGTTTTTAGCGTCATTTTCAGTGTACACATGTGCATCAATACTAAAATTTTTGTCTTTATGTGCACCGCCACCATAAGCAATAATCCTGCTGTAATTTTGATCACTAAACTGATATTCAGCCGTGATTCTCATTTCAGAGGTAATAGGGTTAGTGGCGTTGAAAATGATTTCACCAGCATTGTAATCAATTACATAATCGTTGTTCTCTCCACGTTGTTGGGGTAAACCGTTAATGTAAACTGTTTCACTTCCTGAGACTAATAAAATGAATAGCTCACCATTTTGTCCTGTAAGTTTATAAGGACCTTGATTTCCTTCCTGTCCTTTAAACTCACTTTTTGCATACTGCCCCTTTACTAAAGCCCCAGATGCAAATAACTTAGTTTCACTACTATCTCGTTTTATTGTTCCTGTTGCGTATACCCCTTGAACTTTTTTAGAGAATCTTCCGAAATAAGAACTCTTGTTTTCTAAGTTTACATCCCCAGCACGTAAGAGCCAACTGTCACTGAATATTTCGATAAAAACCTGATCAAATTCATTTAGTTTTTGTGAATAACCACCTTCCTGTAGTGGAATATTAGAGTCCTGTAATGAAGCTCTAATGGAAACTTTGTCAGATATTTTTCCAGATATTTGTAAATCTAATTCAGAGTTTAAAACAGAGTTTTGGTTGTTTCCAACGGATATTCCTCTAGAGATACTTCCCGATGTCTCTAAGCCTTCAAAAGGGATGTAATTTCGTTTTATATTGGTTACACCAAGACTATATAGTTTTTCGGTATTTGCAGTGTTTTCTACAATAATATTTTTGTCTAACAGAAAATATTGTTTAGTAACAAATTCAGGGTATTTTGTATAGTGAATATAAATAGAATCTGTAGATATGCTATCCTTGTTTTTTAATAGAAGAATACTTTTGCTGAAATCTACTGTGTAATTTGTACTGTCAATTATTTTTAGGTTTTTATCAAAGAGCTTAAACTTAAAAGGAGTGATGCTCACGGAGTCAATACGAATGGAGTCCTTTATTTTGACTCTTTTTTGTATGCGATTAGAGTTGGTTTATTGAGAAAAACTTAAGAAACTGATAGAGGTGAAAAGTAAAAATAAGAGTACTCTCATTATGTGTTAAACGCTGATAGGGTGGTTTTATTCTTGTACAAAAGTACATTTTTTTACTCTTAAAATATAGGGCGTGATTTTTAGTGAATAAGTTATTGAAATTTAAGAGTTCATTAACATGAAAACTATTGAATCTTTCGTTATTTTAGCGATATTAACTAAACTTATAAAGAATTCCTACGTGAAAATTATTTCTTACAATGTTAATGGTATACGAGCTGCGCTTAAAAAAGGGTTTATTGAATGGTTACAACAAGCAAACCCTGATGTTATTTGTATTCAAGAGACAAAGGCGCATAAAGAACAGTTAGATTTATCTGTTTTTGAAGAAGCTGGATACCCTTTCAATTATTGGT
>JAWUYQ010000079.1:0-11732 GCA_034110725.1 Flavobacteriaceae bacterium | reverse complement strand
GAAACTTCTCTCAGTGTGATTCTCTGTTAATGGGGAATGCTTGTGGAGCACATACCTTCCCATACATTGAAGTGAAAAACAAATCTGCGCAAGTAGAGCATGAGGCTACAACAAGTAAAATTGGTGAAGATCAAATTTTCTATTGCAACCAACGTGGTATCGAAACTGAAAAGGCTATTGCATTAATTGTAAATGGTTTTAGTAAGGATGTACTGAATAAACTACCAATGGAGTTTGCTGTAGAAGCGCAAAAATTATTGGAGATTAGTTTAGAAGGTTCAGTAGGTTAAAAATAATAAATATGAAAAAGTTAGTTTTAATATTGTGTTTAACTGCGATTATAGCATGTAAAACAGATAAAAAAGAAGTGTCAACTGAAACAGTAGAAGAAGTTGTTGCTTATCAAGTATTAAAAGGAAGCTATTTATATTATGCTGATGCAGCAATTTTACAAACACCTACAGAAGTATATGGTGTGGTATTAGATGACAATTCAGTAGACTTGGATAAAAAGGTAAAGCCATATAAAGTATTGGATACGGATATGGTTCCTGTAGAGATAAAAGGAGAAATAATCCCGAAACTCGAAGGAGAAGAAGGTTGGCCGTTAAAAGTTAAAATAGTAGAAATACTAAAAGTAACTAAGCCAGCTCCAGAAAAAAATGATGTTATAACACTAGGAAAAGAATAAGATGTTAGAAATTAAAAATTTACACGCAGGTATTGAGGATAAAGGAATTCTTAAAGGAATTAATTTAACTGTTAATGCAGGAGAAATCCATGCGATAATGGGACCAAATGGTGCTGGAAAAAGTACTTTATCAGCTGTTATTGCAGGAAAAGATGAGTATGAGGTAACCGAAGGAAGTATTTCATTAAATGGAGAGGATCTATCAGAGTTAGACCCTGCAGAAAGAGCACATAAAGGAGTGTTTTTATCATTCCAATATCCAGTAGAAATCCCAGGTGTTTCAGTAACAAACTTTATCAAAACTGCTATTAACGAAACTCGTAAAGCGAATGGTAAGGAAGACATGCCTGCAAAGGATATGTTAAAAATGATTCGTGAGAAATCAGAATTATTAGAAATTGATCGTAAGTTTTTATCTCGTTCTTTAAACGAAGGGTTTTCTGGAGGAGAGAAGAAGCGTAATGAAATATTTCAAATGGCTATGTTGGAACCAAAACTAGCTATTTTAGATGAAACAGATTCAGGATTAGATATCGATGCTTTACGTATTGTTGCTAATGGAGTTAATAAATTAAAAAGCGATGATAAAGCAGTAGTGATTATTACGCATTATCAACGTTTGTTAGACTATATTAAACCAGATTTTGTACATGTATTATTTGATGGTAAAATAGTAAAATCTGGAGATGCATCTTTAGCTTTAGAGCTAGAAGAAAAAGGATACGACTGGATTAAGGAAGAAATTAATGCATAATTAGTAGTGTTTTGGTATTTTTTAAATACTTGAAATAAACTATTAAACATTGAGTAAATGGAGTTAAAAGAAAAATTATTATCATCATATGTTGCTTTTGAGAATGACTTGAATATCAATTCTGATATTCATGAAATTAGAACTCAAGCATTAAAAGATTTTGAAGCTTTAGGATTTCCTACTAAGAAATTAGAAGCTTGGAAATACACTTCTTTAAATTCAATATTAAAAGAAGATTACAGTATTTTTCCTAATAAAGAACACGCAATTGAATTTGCTGAGGTGAAAAAATATTTCATCCACGATATAGATTCTTATAAAGTTGTTTTTATCGATGGGAAATACAGTTCATTTTTATCAGATACTACTCATGATGTAATAGATGTTTGTTTATTATCATCAGCATTCACAAAACAGAAGCATAAAGCAGTTATTGAAAACTATTTTAATAAAGTAGCGAAACAAGATAACATGACGGCTTTAAACACTGCTTTTGCTAATGAAGGAGCCTATGTCTATATTCCTAAAAATGTAGAGGTTGATAAACCAATTCAAATTATAAACCTTGCTACTGGTGCTGAATCTGCAACATTATTACAGCCACGTAATTTAATTGTTGTAGGTGAAAATTCTCATGTACAAATTATAGAACGTCATCAGAGTTTATCTGAAAATGCAATATTGACAAATTCTGTTACAGAAATTTTTGCTGAAAAAAGTGCAAATGTAGATTATTATAAAATACAGAATGACAAGGACAATGCGTCATTAGTTGATAATACATTCGTAGCACAAGAGCGTGATACAGTTTGTTCAGTCCATACATTCTCTTTTGGAGGGAAAATAGTTAGAAATAACCTAAATTTCTACCAAAACGGGGAACATGTAGATTCTATTTTGAAAGGGATTACAATTTTAGAAGATAAACAGCATGTTGATCACCATACATTAGTACATCATATTGCACCAAATTGTGAAAGTCATCAAGACTATAAAGGGATTTATGATGATAGATCAACAGGTGTATTTAATGGAAAAGTAATTGTTGATAAGGAAGCACAAAAAACAAATGCATACCAGCAAAATAATAATGTATTGGTAAGTGATAAAGCCACGGTAAATGCCAAACCACAATTAGAAATTTTTGCTGACGATGTTAAGTGTTCTCATGGTTGTACAATTGGCCAGTTAGATGATAAAGCACTGTTCTATATGCAACAACGTGGTATTCCTAAAAAGGAAGCAAAGGCTTTATTAATGTATGCTTTTTCAAACGCGGTATTAGAAAGCGTGAGAATTCCTGAAGTAAAAAATAGAATTAATAAAATAATTGCTCAAAAACTAAATGTTAATTTAGGATTTGATTTATAGATAATTTTTTTAGAATACTAAAAGGTCTCAACTGTGTGAACGCAATTGAGGCCTTTTTTTTTTGTTAAAAATACGGCTGTTGTCGATAAATAATGACTTTTTATCGAAAAGTTAACATAAAATATAACAAATGTTAATATAGAGGGTAACAAAAACAAGAATTAGGGAACTTTAGAATATAACACACAAATTTATATTATATGAAAAAAGTTTTGATTGCAATTTTTGTTGCTACGTTTTTATTCTGGTCTTGTGATACAGATAATTTAGAAAGTCAAATTCCTCAAGAGGAACAGAATGTTGATTTAGGAGTTGATGCGAGTGAGCTGGATAGAATAGCAGAAAACACCACAGATAGGCAATGTCATTCAATGAATGTTCTAGCGAGACAATTACAAGAAAATCCAGGAATGCTTCAAAGGATGCAAAATATTGAAACTCATACTAGAAATTTTAAAAAACCCGGTGGTGGAAATGGAAATGGTAACGGCGGTGGCGGAACTGGAGGCGGAACCCCAGTTGATGATAACTTAGGAGTAATTAGTATTCCAGTTTATGTACATGTACTTTACAATGGTTCTCAGGAAAACATAAGTGATTCACAAATTAACTCACAAATGTCAGTTTTGAATAATGATTTTAGAAAAACCAATTCAGATGTTAATCAAGTACCTTCAGAATTTGCAAGTTTAGTTGCTGATAGTGAAATTGAGTTTACTTTAGCGGGTGTAACAAGAAAGGCAACTACAAATACTTCTTGGGGAACAAATGACTCTATGAAGAGTGCATCAAATGGAGGTGTAGACCCTATTACTCCAACAACACATTTAAATATTTGGGTGTGTAATATTGGAGGAGGAATATTAGGTTATGCTCAATTCCCTGGAGGAAATGCAAGTACTGATGGTGTAGTAGTGGGGCATAGTTATTTTGGTACACAAGGTTATGTGTCAGCTCCTTTTGATAAAGGTCTTACAGCTACTCATGAAGTTGGACATTATTTAAACTTACGTCATATTTGGGGAGATGGAAGATGTAAACAAGACGATTTTGTGTCTGATACGCCTTCTTCAGATGGACCAAATTATGGTTGCCCATCTTATCCAACAGTAAATTGTCGTTCGAATGATATGACAATGAACTATATGGATTATACTGATGATGCATGTATGCAAATGTTTTCTGAAGGACAAAAAATCAGAATGAGAGCAATATTTGCTGCAGGTGGAGCTAGGGATGATATGGCAAATTAATAACAAATAGAATGTAATAAAAAGCCTTATTAAGATTTAATCTTATTAAGGCTTTTTTGGTTTAAATAATCAATAACTTTGTTGCCACAAATAAGTTATGCCAATCAAATAACTAAATAGGTATTATAAACAATGGTATTGGAAAAAGATTTAAAAAATGTAAATAAGGATTTCCCAATTCTTAGTCAGGAAGTTAACGGAAAGCCATTAGTGTATTTAGATAATGGAGCATCTTCTCAAAAGCCACAAGTGGTTATTGATGCAATAACTAAATATTATACAGAAATAAATGCTAATATTCATCGTGGTGTACATACACTAAGTCAAAAAGCGACTGATGCATATGAAGAAGCTCGTAAGAAGTTACAAGCTCACTTTAATGCTAAGCATGATTTTGAAATTCTATTTACGAAAGGAACTACAGACGGGATTAATCTTGTTGCAAATGGATTTACGAGTCTGCTAAATAAAGGAGACGAGATAATTGTTTCTCATTTAGAGCATCACTCTAATATTGTGCCTTGGCAAATGTTATGTGAGCGTACTGGAGCTGTTTTAAAAGTAATTCCGATGAATGACAAAGGGGAGTTGCTAATGGATGAGTATGATAACTTACTTTCTGATAAAACGAAACTAGTTGCGGTAAATCATGTTTCAAATGCATTGGGAACTATTAACCCTATAAAATATATTATAGATAAAGCACACGAATTCGATGCTGTTGTTTTAATTGATGGAGCGCAAGCAACTCCACATATAAAGCCAGATGTACAAGCTTTAAATTGTGACTTTTATGTGTGTTCCGCTCATAAAATGTGTGGGCCTACGGGAGTTGGAATGCTGTATGGAAAAGAAGAGTGGTTAAATATAATGCCTCCATATCAAGGTGGAGGAGAAATGATAAAAGAGGTGACATTTGAGGAAACTACATATGCCTGTTTACCTCATAAGTTTGAAGCAGGAACACCAAATATTTCGGGAGGAATTGTTTTTGGAGTCGCTTTAGATTATATGAATGCTATAGGTTTTGATGCTATTCAAAAGCAAGAAGATGATTTGCTAACTTATGCGAATCAAGAACTAGGGAAAATAGAGGGGCTAAAATTTATTGGAACTGCCCAAAATAAGGTTTCAGTAATTTCATTCAATATTGAAGGTTGTCACCCGTATGATATTGGAACTATCGTGGATAAATTAGGGGTAGCGGTTCGAACAGGACATCATTGTACGCAACCAATTATGCAGTTTTTTAATATTCCTGGTACCATACGTGCATCTTTCATGTTTTACAATACTAAGGAAGATGTAGATGTTTTAGTAAGTGCCGTTAAAAAAGCAAAAATGATGTTGTTGTAATAGTTTGGCTTCTTTTTTGTAATATTATAGTATATAAAATTAATATCCTCGGTACAAGCATAAGAGATATGGATTGTTAACAACATTTTTCGTTCGAGACAAGTCTCGGGGAATTATACCCACTTGTGGGATTAAAAACCAATTAGAGATGAAATTAATATTAATTATTTTAAGCACATTGACACTTAATTCGTGTGGAGCGACTAAAAAATCGAACCCCTCAGATAATATAATAGTAAAAGAATTGAAATCCGAAGAAACTAAATTAAATAAGGAGGTTACTCAAACTGATCCCATAGCGATATATGATTCTCATACTAGAGGATATCACTATACATATACTGTATATGAAACATATGCAACAGTAGTTAAAGAGTATAAAGGGAAGCCTGAAAAAGTAGTTGTAGTTGAAAGTGATATTGCTGATTTGAAGAAAATAATAGCAGAGATTTCAGTGGATAAAATTGGAACTTATGAAGCGCCTACTAAAAAAAGACACTATGATGGAGCGCCACACACTACTATTTCGATTTTTAAAAAAGGAGAAAAATATAGTTCTCAGACCTTTGATGGTGGATTTCCACCTAAAGCCTTAGAGGTTTTAGTAAACAAAGTTTTATCTTTGTCAGCTGAAAAATAAACCTTTATGACTATAAATGAAATACAAAGTGAACTTGTAGATGAGTTTTCGATGTTTGATGACTGGATGGATCGTTATGAGTATATGATTGAATTAGGAAAATCATTACCTATGATTGATAGTCAATATAAAAAAGATGAAAATCTTATAAAAGGGTGTCAATCAAAAGTTTGGTTACATGCTGAATTACAAGACGGTAAAATTATTTATACTGCCGATAGTGATGCGATAATTACTAAAGGAATTGTTTCTATTTTAATACGCACATTTACAAATCAATCACCAAGTGAAATTTTATCTGCAAACACACATTTTATAGATGAAATTGGATTGAAAGAACATTTGTCTCCAACACGAGCAAATGGATTAGTGAGTATGATTAAGCAAATAAAATTATATGCTATTGCATTCCAAACAAAAGTAAATACGAATTAGTTTTACTTTTTCCTTTAAGAAGAGGAACTTAATAAAAGAAAAAATGTCAGAAGAAATAGATGTAAATGAGTTAGGAGAGAAAATTGTTAAAGTAATTAAAACAGTTTATGATCCTGAAATACCAGTAGATGTATACGAGCTAGGATTGATATATGATGTTATGGTTAATGAGGAGTATGATGTAAAAGTAATCATGACCTTGACTACACCTAACTGCCCAGTTGCGGAAACACTACCTAAAGAAGTAGAAGATAAAATTAAATCTTTAAAGGAAGTGAAAGACTGTGAAGTTGAAATTACTTTTGAACCGGCATAGACTAAAGATCTAATGAGTGATGAGGCAAAACTAGAACTAGGGATGCTTTAATAAGTAAAATATAAATGTATAATAATTCCTGCTTTTTGCAGGAATTATTTTTTAAAGGTATTATGTCTGGAGAAATTAAAAATAAAGTTACTGAAAACACGAATTTAATTACGTTTGATCTTGAGGATTATTATGTGGATGGAAATCGTATTCAGGTAGATATTTCGCAATGGTTGGACCAAGGATTTATTTTGCGTGAAAAAGAATTTCGTGCCAGTTTGGATAATCACAACTGGGAACAATATAAAGGGAGCTATGTAGCTGTTCACTGTAGTACTGATGCAATAGTGCCTGCATGGGCTTTCATGCTCTTTGTCGTAAAAATAAGTCAGTTTGCCAAAAAAATTGTAATTGGTGATTTGGACACACTAAACACGTCACTCTATGAAGAGATATTGTTGACCATTGATTTATCAATATATCAAGATAAGTTTGTGATTATAAAAGGTTGTTCTGGTAAGCCAGTACCACAGGGTGCTTACCTAAACATTACAAATAAGCTTATAGGAGTGGCGAAATCAGTAATGTATGGTGAAGCTTGCTCATCAGTTCCGTTATACAGAAGGAAATAACAATTAAGTCATTGATTTACAAACGCTTATGATATTTGGTATTATGTAGAGCAATGTATACATTTGCCCTTCAAAAATTTTAAACTAACAATTATGAAAAAAATAGTATTTGCATTAGCGCTTGCGTTAACAACAGGAAGCATTTTTGCTCAAGAAGAAGCAGCTAAAGACTCTATCACTGATGGATGGAAAAGAGGAGGTAATTTATTAATGACATTCAACCAATCTGCATTCAATAATGAATGGACTGGTGGTGGAATTGGAAACATTGCAGCTAATGTTTTAGTTAATTATGACATGAATCTTACTAAAGGAGATTTAATTTGGGATAACAAATTAATCGCTGATTATGGAGTAAATAAAACTAAAGGTCAAGAAGATTTTACTAAAAACAACGATCGTTTAGAGTTCAACTCTTTAGCAGGTAAGAAAATAAAAGGTCATTGGTACTATTCTGTATATTTCAATATGAAAACACAAATGGACAGAGGTTTTGTGTATGACTCAAATGGAGTTGTATTAGGATCAAATTCTCATTTCTTTTCTCCAGTATATTTTCAAGCAGGTCCTGGATTATTATGGAAAAAATCAGATAACTTAAATGTAAATATTTCTCCAGCAGCAGGTAAATTAATTCTAGTACACAAGGAGTTTGCAGGTGCTTATGGAACTGAAGTAGGAGATACTGAGCGTTTTGAATTAGGTGCAGCAGTAAGAGGGTATTATAAAGTTGATTTAATGAAGAATATTTCAGTTGAAAATATTTTAGCATTATACTCAAACTACTTAGAAGATCCACAGAATGTAGATATTGATTATACTATGAACTTAGCTATGAAAGTAAACAAGTATATTTCTGCAAACTTAACTTTCCAGGCACTTTATGATGACAATGTTCAACGTAATGGATTTCAAATTAGAGAAACATTTGGTTTAGGGTTAAACTATGCATTCTAAGAATGGATAATAATATAAAAAAGGCTCGCTAATTAGCGAGCCTTTTTTATGTAGTAAATTCTAATTAATAAAACCTAAGCTAGGTTTTCATCATAATCAGGATATAAGAATTTATTGTAAGGAAAACGTGTAATATGTATACGTCTTACTTCACTATATACGCGTTTCTTAAAGTCTTCAATGTTTTCTTTCTCAGTAGCTGAAATAAATAAGGCATTATCTCCAATATCATTCATCCAGGTTTCTTTCCAGTCCTCTAATGTGTAATGAGCTTTGGTCCGTTCCGTTACAATATCATCTTCATCAATAGTTTCATGCTCATAACTATCAATTTTATTAAAGACCATGATAATAGGTTTGTCAGAACTTTTTATTTCTCCTAATATTTTATTTACGGAATCAATTTGGTCTTCAAAAGTTGGGTGAGATATATCAACTACGTGTAATAGGATATCAGCTTCTCTAACTTCATCAAGTGTACTTTTGAACGAATCCACTAACTGAGTAGGTAGCTTGCGAATAAACCCTACAGTATCACTTAGTAAGAAAGGTAAGTTTTTAATAACCACTTTTCGTACGGTAGTGTCCAATGTAGCAAACAGTTTATCTTCAGCAAATACTTCAGATTTAGCGATTACATTCATTAAAGTAGATTTCCCAACATTGGTGTATCCAACTAAAGCAACACGAATTAACTCTCCTCTATTGCTTCTTTGCGTAGCCATTTGTTTATCAATAGCATCCATCTTCTTTCTTAGTAATGAGATTTTATCCCGGACAATACGCCTGTCTGTTTCAATTTCAGTCTCTCCAGGTCCACGCATACCAATACCACCTTTTTGTTTATCAAGGTGATTCCATAGTCCAGTAAGCCTTGGTAAGAAATATTGATATTGAGCAAGTTCTACTTGAGTTCTAGCATAAGATGTTTGTGCACGTTGTGCAAAAATATCAAGAATCAATAATGTTCTATCTAGTATTTTACACTCTAAAACTTTTTCTATGTTTTTTTGTTGTGAAGGTGTTAATTCATCATCAAAAATGGCAGTACCAATATTGTTTTGCTGAATGTATACACGAACATCTTCTAGCTTCCCAGAACCAATAAAAGTTTTGGAGTTAGGCATATCCATACGTTGGGTGAATCGTTTTTTAACTTCTCCACCAGCTGTATATGTCAAGAACTCTAATTCATCTAAATACTCCTTAGATTTTTCTTCGTTCTGAATTCTTGTGATAATACCAATAAGCACTACATTTTCGTGCTCAATTTGTTTCTTTTCTATCATAATTCAATTTCGATAACGCAAAGCTACGTATAAGATTCTAATTTACTAATTTAGAGCATTCAAATTAATTAAAAGCATACATGAACTCAATATATACAATAGCATTTTATAATCTTGAAAATTTATTCGATACGGTAAAAGATCCAAATACTATAGATCGTGATTTTTTACCATGGGGAAAGAAGTTTTGGACAGAAAAAAAATACAAAAAGAAAGTATATAAAATGGGAAAAGCAATATCAAGTATTGCTAAAAATAAAACAGGGAAACCACCTGTATTGGTTGGAATAGCAGAAGTTGAAAATGCAGGAGTAATTCAAGATTTGGTTGAGAGTAAACATTTAAAAAGTGCTAATTATAACTTCGTGCATTATGATTCTCCCGATGAACGCGGTATAGATGTAGCTTTATTGATAAATGAAGATTATTTTACTTTGGAACATTCTGAGTCGATTCCAATTTCGATTTATGAAACTAATGGTGTAAAAGATTATACGCGTGATGCCTTATACGTAAAGGGGGTGTTAAATGGTGAGCAGGCACATGTGTTTGTTTGTCATTGGCCATCACGTAGAGATGGTGCTGACTCAACAAGTCATAAGCGAATACAAGCTTCAGAACAAATAACTAGTTTTATTGAACGACAAGCTGACATTAATGACTTATCAAAAGTGATTATAATGGGCGATTTTAATGATAACCCAGTTGATGTAAGCGTGAAAGAGTATTTGGTTAGCTCAAATTTATATAATCCATTTGAAAAGTTAATGAATATAACGCGTGGTAGCTTAAGTTACTATTCACAGTGGCACTTGTTCGATCAAATAATATTTTCTCATAATTTCTTTAAGATGGAGAAAGGAAAGCACAGTTTTAAAGATGCTGATATTTTTGATAAAGATTTCTTACAAGAATGGAAAGGACGTAAGGAAGGCTTGCCTTTTAGAACCTTTAGTGGGAAACGTTATTTAGGCGGATACAGTGATCATTTTCCCGTATATATTAACTTGAAAAAAGATTAATATTCACCAAAGGGATAGTCCGAATTATACGAGAAAGCCTTTACAGGTTATTAAACAGTGAAGACTTTTCTTATGGTTTTTGAGTTAAATTCTATGATTTGTTTTTTTTAAGAATTAAGGAATATTTAAAGAAATAAAATCGATTTTAAAGTTAAAATACTTTTATTTTGTATTCAATAATTTATACAACAATGAAAAAACTATATTACTTATCAACTTGTGATACTTGTAGGCGAATTATGTCAGAATTGAATTTGTCATCTGATGTAGCTTTGCAAGACATTAAAGTAGATGCAATAACATGTACGCAATTGGAAGAAATGTACCAGTTATCAGGAAGCTATGAAGCATTGTTTAGTAAACGAGCAAGGTTGTATAAAGAGAAAGATTTAAAAAATTCGAACTTAACCGAAGCGGATTATAAAAAGTATATTTTAGAACATTATACATTTTTAAAACGACCAGTATTGTTATATAACGATGCTATATTTATTGGGAATTCAAAGAAAACAGTTGCTTTAGCAAAAGATTTTATCAATGTTTAGTAAAAAGAATTTTGCATTTATCGCTGCGTTTTTAGTACAGGTTTTTTATGGGGTTACATTCACATTTGCAAATGATGTAATAGATGGAGGTTATATAAAACCTTACGGTTTTATCTTATTACGTTTATTAGGAGCTACGGCTTTGTTTTGGATGTTTAGTTTCTTAGCTCCTAAAGAAAAAATTTCTGGAAAAGACTTTTTAATTTTCATAGTTGCTGCATTTTTTGGTGTTGCGTTAAATATGTTAACTTTTTTTAAAGGCTTGTCGTATACCACACCTATTCATGCATCGGTAATTATGGTAGTAGTACCGATATTGGTGCTACTTATGTCTGCAGTTATATTAAAAGAAAAAGTTACGACATTAAAGATAATTGGAGTTGTTTTAGGATTGTCAGGAGCACTCGTATTAACTTTATATGGTAAATCGGCAATGATAGGAGATAATATTTTATTGGGTAATTTTTTGGTGTTTATCAA
>JAWUYQ010000078.1:0-23144 GCA_034110725.1 Flavobacteriaceae bacterium | reverse complement strand
AGGTTTTTCTATTTTCTTAAAATACTTTCCATCTTCGTTTCTCTAGCTAGTTCGTCAATCAGCTTATCTAAATATCTGGTTTTTTGCATGAGTTTGTCTTCAAATTACTCAACACAATAACCACAAATAACACTAGTAATTTTGGCAACATTCGAATTCAATTGTGGAGCCTGAGCGAAAAATGTTTCAAAATCTACTTTTTCATCAATTTGTGACTTCAAAGCATTTTGATTATAGCTGGTTAGCCAATAAATAACTTGGTGTACTTCTTTTTGGTGTGTCCTTTCTGTTAAGCTTTATTAACATAATGTGGATATACGCTTGCGAAGGACATTTTAAACACTCTTGAATTATCCGTTTTTTTAGATATTAATATGTGTATATTATTTAATTGTATTGTTTCTTAACAGTTTATGTTTAATGTGATACGGTTGACTAAGTTTTGTTAGCGCCTTTTCTGTATTTTTCCACCATTTCAATAAGTGTTTTTTCATCAAATGGTTTTGTTAAGTAGTCATTGCATCCTGCGTTTAAAGCTTTCTGTTTGTCCTCTTCGAAAGCATAGGCGGTCAAGGCAATAATTGGAATAGTTTTGTTCGATTTTCTAATCTCTTTCGTTGCCTCTAGTCCATTTATCTTTGGCATTTTCATGTCCATCAAAATTAAACCAATAGAACTATTATTTTTAGCTAATTTAATGGCTTCATCACCATTTACAGCATGTAATAATTTGAATGGATAATTTTCAAATAAAGCTTCTAAATATAAATAGTTTATATATTCATCCTCGGCTATCAATATTACCTCATCAGCATCTAGATCAGTAGGGGTAACGATGTTATTCAAAGGATCATTATCTTCATTAGCAATTTTATAAGGAATGGTGAAATAAAATGTTGATCCTTTACCTTTTTCAGATTCGATCCATACTTCCCCTTTCATTAACTCTATCAATTCTTTAACAATTGGTAGGCCTATGCCTGTTCCAGAACCTAATTTTGTGTATTCATCTTCAACTTGTGTAAATCTTGCAAAAACTGATTTGTGATATTTTGGATCTACACCTATGCCAGTATCTTTTACAAAGAATTTAAGCATGGAACCCTCTTTTGTGTAGCCAATCAATACCTCCCCTTTAATTGTGTATTTAAGTGAGTTTTCGACCAAATTGGACAGTATTTGCAGTAAGCGTGTCTGATCAGTTAATACTATAGACTCGCTGTCGCTTAGCCCTTTATTTGTTTTAATAACGTATTCTTTATCCTTAATTTGCATTGTAAATTGCTCCCGTAAATTATCTATTAGCTGATTTAAATTACAGGGTTTATAGCTCAATATTAGCTGATTAGCATTTATTTTTGACAAATCAAGAACATCATTTATGATTCTTAATAATCTGTTGCCTCCGGATTCAATAATCTCCAGATACTTTTCCTTTTTCTCTTTTGGTAAATTATCTTTCCTTAATAAATTTGAAAAACCAAGTATGGCATTCAAAGGTGTCCTGATTTCGTGAGACATATTTGCAAGAAAAGCTGACTTCAATTTTTCGCTTGCTTCGGCTTGCTCTTTTGCTTGGATTAGTTCTTTTTCAATTAGTTTATTGCTAGTAATATCATGAATAACGCCAATAAGTAGTTTGTTGTTTGAATCATCAATATATCGAGATTTTTTTGTAACAATTGTTTTCAATTCCCCATCTCTAACTTTAAGGAATTCCTCGATAATACTTTCTTTTCCATCGGCCAATACTTGTTTATCAATCTTTAAAAAATTTTCTCTTTGGTCGGGAGGGACATCCTCCGCAAGCGTTTTACCTATAATCATTTCTCTGGTTAAATCGAAAATATTGCAAAATGCGTCATTTACAAGAATCATCCTACTTTGATCGTCTTTTACAAATACAGGGTCTCCAATATTATTTATTATCCTACCAAGGAAATCATCACTAACTTCTTTCTTTTCCTTGGATTTACTCTCTAATTGGAGCTCTAACAACTCAATTCTATCCTCTAATTTTTTATATGAACGATTAGTCTTCATTAAATATTATTTATTTGTCCTTTGTAAAAGAAAACACCAAGTTAATGAGTTGGTATATGGTTAGTTGTGCTGAATGGAACTAAGTTAGTAAAAGAAAACGAATCTGAGAAAAATCTCTAGGATTTTCCGAATATATATAAACTAGCTATTAATTATCCATCTTGTTGATAGCCAGGTGTTTTACATTAGTGTGGTTCGTGTTTTACACTTTAATTAAAATTAATCGAATAGTTAGGTGGTTGATTTTTTTACCTTATGTCAACATATTACATCAATGCTAAGTTGAGTATTTAGTTAAAAATAGAGTTCTTAAGGAGGGAATTAAAAACTGTCTTTTATTTTTATTATGTTTTTAATAATTCTTTCCTTCTTAAAGTCATTCGGCATTGCTACCAACGTCTATATACATTTACTTTGTAAATTTAGATTCAAGTTTAAGAATGCCTTTTATATGTTGTTATCCGTAGGTTTTATTCCATAATCCATTCTATCAATCCATCTTTATCAATAATAGACCAACTATGTGGGTGCCTATCTCCATTGTTTCGGTATCCTTTATTTTTTGTTGGTATATATTCAACTTGACTAAATCCTGATTTTTTAAGGTTATCAGAAAGTCTTTGGATGTAACAGGCGTTCATTTGGTCATAATCCGCTTTTCTATTCTCTTTCCACCAAAGAGTATCGGGCTCTGTATAAAGCCGAATCTTCGTGTTTTTCAAGCCTTTTATGTTGTCAATATTATTTGTTTTTGATGTATAGGTTGAGTATTGCTGATATTTTGAAATATCATTGTCTGGATCTCCAAATTGCTTCCCTAAAGTTTCAATTATCCAAGTACTTTCTTGAATTGATATTTCTGAAAATTTCCGTATTAAATTCTTTTCAGAACTCTTGTATAGAGCTATCAAATCAATTGGTGAATCCACAATAAAAACTCCTTTTGGCTCTAATTTAAAAGCCTTATTGTTAATCATAAATGAGCTGATTAATAGCGCTACATTTCCGCCACTTGAAAATCCGCCAATATAGGTGTCGTTTATCGGAAGTTTATTTTTAATAAATATTTTTTGTAGTAATTCAGCAAGTTTTTGTTTTTCATTTTCTTCAAGCCATAATTTTTGATTGTAGTTCATATAAAGAACTGCAATACCATTTTCCTTTGCGATCTGAAGTATTTTGAACTCTCTTTTAATATCTTCAGGTTTTTCTGGAAAACCTCCAAAAAGCACTAAAGTCTTTTTTATGTTTTCAGTCGGTTTAATTAATATATAATTATCGTTCGTTATTTCTTGAAATTCAATTTTCACAGGGCTTTCCGTGTTTTCCTTCTCTACGTTCTTGCAAGAAATGAAAGCTATAAGAATCAATAATATTCCTGTAAGTTTGTTCATTAGTCAAATTAATTATACACGTTGTTGGCAACTGCCTTTATTTATGTCATTAAAAATATCAGATTTGCTATCAATAGTATCTGAAGTATAAAAACTAATATGTCTATTTCCTTTTTATATCGAAAAGTCACAAAAATCGAAATAATAGCCAGCAATGGAATAACGAGTCCTGATACAATTCTTAAAGAATAAAAAGATTTGTTTTCAGATGAAAGCAATCTATACCAGTTTACTTCTTTAAATATTGGAGAAACTGAGTATTCTATTTTTTCATTTACCAGTTCTAATTTTGCAAAATCATCTGTTATTAAAAATTCATGTTCACTCGTGATTACTTTATATGAATAATGGTAGTTTCTTGCGGCATTGTAATATTGCTGTCGCTCCTTTTTTATATTGATGATTTCATCATTTATTATTCTTCCTGGCGAAACAAAATCAACTAAGATTATAAGCGCGACCAAGGTAAATGTTACATATAGTGATAGACGTAATTTATGCATCTGTTAATTTTAATTTCCTTTCCATACTGTGTTTATTAGGTTGTTTACGTTTAGCTAAGAATTTTACGGGGCAGAAAATCCGCGGATTTTCGTGTCGACACAAGCCATGAGCTTTTAGATTTTGTTTTTAGTTTGTCGTTTTAAAAAAGCCAAATTAAAAAATTTGGCGTTAATTGTAAATATACACAAGCTTTGGTTTTAAACACCAGAAACGTATTATTTATAGGTGTTGTTGTGAAACGTTTTTAATCCCCACGATATATAGGTTACATTTCTCTACAGCTGTTTTAGAAATTGTATTTCGGGCATTCTAGTTTGACTTTTATTGGTCTTAGTTGATCTGAGTAAATACTATTTACTCAAGATTTCATTTTAATTAAATTCAGCTTTCGTCAATCCATTAGAAATGTTATCAAGCTCATTTTGTAAGTCACCAGTATCAAACAATGCAAATGCGTCATATTTTAAGGATAAATGTGTGCTTTCAGCTTCAAAGTTAATAGTTAATTCCAATGGCATATTCTTTCCATAAAAAGTCCATATTGTTCCTGGTTTTTTTAAAACAATGTTGTTTTTATTTTCTTTATTAAAACCATAACCTTGTCTATTAAAGTAACTAATACATTTTTCTTTCTCGAGTGATTTATTTAATATTACTTTCTTCGGATTCATATTCTAATTAATATTAAGTTAGTTTAATGTTTTACAACAAGTAAGTAAATACTATTGTTTTATATTTTAATAAGTAGTCTTATATTATTTAGCTGCTAATTTACCAGCTAATAAACCCATAGGTATATAAGCTACACCTAAATCTAAAGTAGTAAACCATATTGGTGAAGGAAGCATACATACACTAGCTATACCGCCTAATAAGAAAAATACTCCGATACCAATTGCAAATTTCATTTGATGACTAGCGACTAATTTTGCAGCAACAAATGCTCCAACAAAAGTACCTAATGCATGTGCTAAGAACGGCATGATAAAATGTTTTGGTTCAAATAAATGCATACCCGCTATTAAGCCTTCAGTAGTTGTGTTGTCAACACCTTCAGGGATAGGTATAATGTCTCCACTAATCATAATGAGTCCCATGTTTACAATCATACCTATGAAAATACCAGCTATTATTGCTATAATATTTTTAAATGTAGAACTCATGTTGTTTTATGGATTGGTTATATAGCTAAAATAGGTCATTTATATAAGAATATCAAGTAGTATGGTTTCCCACTATAAATTGTTTATTTTTGTTTTGATGACAGATGCCTTAAAACTACAACTACAATTATTACCTCAAGAACCTGGGGTGTATCAGTACTATGATAAAGAAGATAAAATACTATATGTAGGTAAAGCAAAGAACTTAAAAAAAAGAGTTTCGTCATACTTCACCAAGAATCATGATAACGCAAAAACAGGTGTACTAGTCAAGAAAATAGTTAGTATCAAACATATTGTTGTTGCTACAGAAACGGATGCCTTATTACTAGAAAACAACTTAATTAAAAAATACCAGCCACGCTACAATGTGTTACTAAAAGATGGCAAAACTTATCCGTGGATTTGTATCAAAAAAGAAGCTTTTCCTAGAGTTTTTTCTACGAGACGTGTTATTAAAGATGGGTCGGAATATTTTGGGCCATATACTAGTATTAAAACTGTACGAACCTTATTAGATTTGATAAAAGGATTGTATCCTTTACGTACCTGTAATTACCAATTAAGTTACGATAACATCAAATCCGGTAAGTTTAAAGTCTGTTTAGAATATCATTTAAAAAATTGCAAAGGACCATGTGAAGGTTTGCAAACCGAAGAAGTGTACAACAAGCAAATTGTTGCGATAAGAGAAATATTAAAAGGAAACTTTAAAGATTCATTGGGTAATTTTAAAAAGTTAATGAATTCGTATGCCGAAAATCTTCAGTTTGAAGATGCACAACGAATTAAAGAAAAGGTTGAGGTGTTGGAAAATTACCAATCTAAGTCAACTATTGTAAATCCGAAAATTTCTAATGTGGATGTGTTTTCAATTGTGAGTGATGAAAGTTATGGGTACATTAATTTTTTGCAAATTTCATATGGATCAATAATTAGATCACACACTTTAGAATTAAAGAAAAAACTAGAAGAAACCGACAAGGAATTATTAGAGTTAGGAATTACCGAGATAAGAAGTCGATTTCATTCAGAATCCAAAGAGTTATATGTTCCTTTTGACCTAGATTTAGGGGAAGGTTTAAAGTTAACCATACCAAAATTAGGAGATAAGAAGCATATATTAGATTTATCTATACGAAACGCAAAGTACTATAGAATGGAACGTTTCAAACAAGTGAAAATTACTGATCCTGAGCGTCATTCAAACAGAATGATGGAACAAATGAAAAAAGATTTAAGGTTGCATGAGGAACCAAGACATATTGAATGTTTTGATAATTCTAATATTCAAGGAACACACCCAGTAGCAGCCTGTGTAGTATTTAAAAATGGAAAGCCTAGTAAAAAAGACTATCGTCATTTTAACATAAAAACGGTAGAAGGACCGGATGATTTTGCTTCAATGGAAGAAGTAGTTTATAGAAGATATAAGCGATTACTTGATGAAGATTTGCCATTACCTCAATTAATAATAATCGATGGAGGAAAAGGGCAATTATCCTCATCCTTAAAAAGTTTAGACGCTTTGGGTTTGAGAGGGAAAATAGCCATTATTGGTATTGCGAAACGTTTGGAGGAATTATTTTATCCAGAAGACAAATACCCTTTATACCTAGATAAAAAATCAGAAACACTTAAAGTAATCCAGCATTTACGAAACGAAGCACATCGTTTTGGTATTGAGCATCACCGAAACAGACGTAGTAAGACGGCGTTACAAACCGAACTAGAAACTATTAATGGTGTTGGTGAAAAAACCATTGTGGAGTTAATGAAAGCATTCAAGTCAGTTAAACGAATTAAGCTTGCGTCAAAGGAAGAATTACAAAAAGTGGTCGGTTTATCGAAAGCTCAAAAAATACATCAAGAGTTTCATTAGCTTTTAGTAACTTTCCACTGTGGGGAAATCAATTATTTATTTAGCACTATTTTTAGCGCCTTTTTTCTCTTTATCTCAGCAGAAAATTGAGCATAAAGATATAAAAGTTGGGCTGGTACTAAGCGGTGGTGGCGCAAAAGGATTAGCACATATTGGTGCACTAAAAGTAATTGAAGATTCTGGAGTCAAAATTGATTATATTGCTGGAACCAGTATGGGCGCGATTGTTGGAGCGTTGTATGCTTCAGGGTATTCTGCAGACGAGTTGGCAATATTGTTTAAAGAAATTAATTTTGAGCAATTAATCAGAGATGATTTTCAACGAAAAAACAAATCTTTTTTTGAAAGAAAGGATTCTGACAAACATGCGATTGTTTTACCGTTTAATAAATTTAAATTATCATTTCCATCTTCAATTTCTAAAGGACAAAACACCTATAATTTTTATGTAAGGTTATTAGACCATGTAAAAGAATTGAATGATTTTAGTAAATTACCTATTCCGTTTTTATGTATTGCAACAGATGTGGAAACTGGGAAGCAAGTTTTGTTGGATAAAGGGTATTTACCTGATGCAATTTCTGCAAGTGGAGCTATTCCAACATTATTTGAACCGGTTAATTTAAACGGAAAATTATTGATTGACGGAGGTGTGTCTAATAATTACCCTATTGATGAATTATTGGATAAAAATGTTGACATTATTATTGGTGTTGATGTTCAGGATAGTTTAAAGAAAAAGGAAAAATTAACTTCAGCCTCAGAAATTATGCTTCAATTATCTAACTTTAAGACACAAAGTCAGATGGAGGATAAAATTAAAAAAACAACGGTATATATAAAACCAGATATAAACGATTATAACATAGTTTCTTTTGATCAAAGTCAAGAAATATATGCCGCAGGTTATACAGCAGCGAAATCTTCAATGGCTTTGTTGGAGAAGGTAGCAAAGCAGCAAAAAGATAGAGAGCTTGTTAAGATTGAGAAGAATACTAAAGAAGAATATCATTTAAAAAACATCAATATTCAAGGAATAGAAAACTATACGAGATCTTATATTTTAGGGAAACTAAAAATAAAAGCCCCTTCATTAGTATCTCGAGAAAAAATAGAAAGAGGTATTATTGGTTTAGCAGCCACAAGTAACTTTAATGCTGTTAAGTATAAAATTAAGAATGATAGTATACTTGAGTTGAATATTCAAGAAAGCAAAAATAAAACATCTTTGAAGTTAAGTTTGCATTATGACGACTTATATAAAGGTGCGGCTTTGGTAAACATAACACATAAACAATTAATAACGAATAATGATATTGTTAGTTTAGATGTTATTTTAGGCGAAAACATAAGGTATGATTTTGAATATTATATTGATAAAGGGTTTTATTGGAGTATTGGTTTAAAATCACGTTTAAATTCATTTGAGAAAAAAACGAATCTAAGTATTTTTGATAACACAACTTCGCTTTCAGCAACTGTTGAGGACGATATTGATGTGCTTGATTTGACCAATCAGTTTTATATTGAAACTCCTTTTCGAAAAAACTTAGCATTGGCATTGGGTGTTGAGCATAAAATGCTTAAAATAACAGCGGAAGATTTAGGATATAAAATAGAGAACGATAATTTTTTTAGCGCATACGGGCAGTTAAACTATGATACTTTAGATGATATTTATTACCCAACTAGAGGATTTTGTTTTTCGGGAGATTATCATCAATATTTTTTTACAGGAAAGAAATCAGTAGATTTTGAGCAATTCTCTATCGCAAAAGCAAAACTAGGTGGAGCTGTTAAATTATTTGAAAACACGTATTTAAATGTGTTTTCAGAGGGAGGATTTAGAATAGGGAACAATACAAATTCTTCTTTTGATTTCGCTATTGGAGGCTATGGTAATAACTTAATTAATAATTACACCTCTTTTTATGGGTATGATTTTTTAAGTGTTGCAGGCGATGGTTATGTAAAAGGAACAATTGATTTGCATTATCAATTTTATAAAAAACATTTTTTTACACTAAGTGGTAATTTTTCTAACATCGATGATGGGTTATTTAAAGATACTGATTGGTTGTCATTTCCTGATCATACAGGGTATGCAGTCGGTTATGGAGCAAAAACAATATTGGGGCCAATGCAAATAAAATCTTCATGGTCGCCAGAAGTTAAGAGAGTACAGTGGTTTGTAAGTGTTGGTTTTTGGTTTTAAGTAAGAACTAATTTATAATTTTTCTAATGTTTAACTCATATAGGTTGATTAATCATTAAAAAAAATTCCGATATTTGTAACAAGATGAAACCTTTTTGGCCAAATATATTAATTCACCTACATTACCTTATAAAGAGGAGTCCTGAATAGCTGCGCATTATTTTAAGTATTTAAAAGTTTAATTTTTAAAATAAGAGACAATGCCTAGATATCATAAATTGGGAAAAATCCCATCAAAGAGACATACAACTTTCAAAAAAGAGGATGGAAGTTTATATCAAGAAGAATTATTCGGAACTGCAGGTTTTGCAGGAATGTCTTCATTATTATACCATATTCACCCACCAACAGTAGTTACAGAAATTAAAGATTTAGGATCTGTAGCACCAAAAATTGCTGTTGAGAAAAATATGAAAGCCATAAGTTTTAAAGGGTTTTCATTACAGCCAGAAGCAGATTTCTTAGAGAGTAGAAAAACACTATTTGTAAATAACGATTTGCATATAGGTTTAGCTGCACCAAAATCATTTTCTAAAGATTATTTTTATAAGAACGGAGATGCAGATGAGATGCTGTTTATCCATGTAGGTTCAGGGACGTTAAGAACCAATTATGGTAACATTCCTTTTAAATATGGAGATTATTTAATTATCCCTAAAGGAGTTATTTATCAAATGGATTTTGATACAGAAGACAATCGTATTTTATATGTAGAGTCTTTTGAGCCAATTCTCACTCCTAAAAGATATCGTAATAATTTTGGACAATTATTAGAACATTCTCCTTTTTGTGAAAGAGATATGCGTTTACCAGAAAATTTAGAAACACATGATGAAAAAGGTGAATTTCTTGTAAAGATCAAAAAACAAGGAAATATGTGGGAATACGTATATGGTAACCACCCTTTTGACGTTGTTGGTTGGGATGGGTTTCATTATCCATATGCATTTTCTATACATGATTTTGAACCGATTACTGGTCGTATTCATATGCCGCCTCCAATACATCAAACATGGGAATCTGTTGGTTTTGTAGTGTGTAGTTTCGTGCCAAGAATGTACGATTATCACCCGGAATCAATACCTGCACCATACCACCATAGTAATATAGATTCTGAAGAATTATTGTATTATGTAGACGGTGACTTTATGAGTAGAAATGATATTGAAAAAGGTCAAATTACCTTACATCCAGGAGGTGTGCCTCACGGACCACATCCAGGAGCGATTGAACGAAGTGTAGGTAAAAAAGAAACAGGTGAGTTAGCAGTAATGATTGATCCTTTTAGGCCAATGTCAATCACTGAAGACGCCTTAAAATTACAAGTTGATGACTATCATAAATCTTGGATTTTAAAATAAAAACTTTACAAAATAAAAGCTGTTAAATCTTATGAATCACTATTCTCAAAGGCGATAGTTTTAAAAAATATTATTATGAGTAAAAAAGAAGTAAAATCAGTAAACTACGGTTTAGAAAAAATATTTCACGGAGCACAAGATTTCTTGCCACTTTTAGGTACTGATTATGTAGAGTTTTATGTGGGTAATGCAAAACAAGCAGCACATTTTTATAAAACAGCATTTGGTTTCCAATCATTAGCGTATAAAGGATTAGAAACAGGATCAAGAGATTCTGTAAGTTATGTTTTAGTTCAAGACAAAATTCGTCTAGTATTAACAACACCGTTAAACAGTAAGTCACCAATAAATGACCATATTGTAAAGCATGGTGATGGTGTAAAAGTAATTGCTTTGTGGGTTGATGATGCACGAAGTGCTTTTGAAGAAACAACTAAACGTGGCGCTAAGGTTTACATGGAGCCAACAGTTGAGAAAGATGAACATGGTGAAGTAGTAAAAGCAGGAATTTACACGTATGGAGAAACAGTTCATATGTTTGTGGAACGTAAAAACTACAACGGAGCATTTTTACCAGGTTTTCGAGAATGGAAATCAGACTATAACCCAACTTCAATTGGTTTAAAATTTATAGATCATATGGTTGGAAATGTTGGTTGGGGACAAATGGACGTATGGGTAAAATGGTATGAAGAGGTAATGGGGTTTGAAAACTTTTTATCTTTTGATGACAAACAAATCCATACAGAGTATTCGGCTTTAATGAGTAAGGTAATGTCTAACGGAAATGGACGAATTAAGTTTCCAATAAACGAGCCAGCTAAAGCAGCTAAACGTTCTCAGATTGAAGAATATTTAGATTTTTATGAAGGTTCTGGAGTACAACATATCGCTGTTGCAACGGATGATATTATTGAAACAGTTAGTCAGTTAAAAGCAAGAGGAATAGAGTTTTTACCACCACCACCACAAGCATATTATGATGATATCCCTAATAGATTGGGTGAACATAGAGATATGATGAAGGAAGATATAAATGAGCTTCAAAAATTAGCTATTATGATAGATGCTGATGAAGAAGGGTATTTATTACAAATATTTACAAAGCCTTTAGAAGATAGACCAACATTATTCTTTGAGATAATTCAAAGAATGGGTGCCCGTGGATTTGGAGCAGGAAACTTTAAGGCATTATTCGAATCTATTGAAAGAGAACAAGAAAATAGAGGGACATTATAAATTATTAATTAAAGACATAAGGGAGAGGAAACTCTCCCTTATTAAATAATAAAACCATGATCATACCACCAATTAATTTTCAAAAATGGATTGACGAAAATCGTGATAAGCTAAAACCGCCGGTTGGAAATCAGATAGTATATAAAGACACTGAATTTATCATTATGGTTGTTGGAGGTCCTAATGCTCGTAAAGATTTTCATTACAATGAAGGAGAAGAATTTTTCTATCAAGTAGAAGGAGATATTCAATTACCAACCATTCAAGATGGTAAAGTAATTACTTATGATATTAAGGAGGGTGAAATATTTTTATTACCAGCACGTGTACCACATTCACCACAACGACCAGCAAATACAGTAGGTTTAGTTATTGAACGAATGCGTACACCTGAAGAGTTAGATTACTGCTCGTGGTATTGTGAAAATTGTAATAATGAGTTACATAAAATGCCTTTTCATTTAGGAGATATTGTTACACAATTACCTAAAATACTAAGTGAGTACTATGATACTCCTGAGTTTGTGACTTGTGATAAATGTGGTACAGTAATGAAAGAGCCAGAATTAAAAAAATAAGAAATGAAAGAAGCTACTATAGTAGGCGCTGGATTAGCAGGGTCCCTTTGGGCTGTTTACCTAGCAAAATCTGGATATAAAGTAACTATTTTTGAAAGACGCTCAGACATTCGTTTGGCTGAAATAACTGCCGGAAAATCAATCAACTTAGCGTTGTCTCACAGAGGTTGGGAAGCCTTAAGAGCTGTTGGTTTAGAAGAGAGTGTAAATGAATTGGCAATTCCAATGTATGGTAGAACCATGCATAGCGAAGAAGGAGAATTAACTTACCAACCATACGGTCAGGAAGGGCAGGCTATTTTTTCAGTTTCTAGAGGCGGTTTAAATGCCAAGATGATGGATATAGCTGAAAAAGAATATGGAGCTACCATTTTGTATGATCACCAATGTACTGGTGCTGATTTAGAAAATGGAGTAGTTTACTTAACCAATAAAGTTACAGGTGAAAAATTAGAACATAAATCGGATATTGTATTTGGTTGTGACGGTGCTTATTCAGCAATTCGATACAAAGCAATGCAAAAGTTGGATCGTTTTGATTATAGTCAAGATTTTATTGATGATGGATATCGAGAGTTGTTCATTCCTTCAAACCCTGATGGGTCTTATAAAATAGATAAAAATTCATTACATATTTGGCCAAGAGGAAGGTTTATGTTGATTGCCTTAGCCAATGAAGATGGGTCGTTTACATGTACATTATTCATGCCTTTTACAGGAGATGAAAATGCATTTGATAAAATCAATTCGAAAGATGAAATAGACGCGTTTTTCAAAAAAACATTCCCTGATTTTTACGAAATGTGTCCTGATGTTTCTAATCAATGGGGAACACACCCATTATCAAGTTTAGCAATTATGCGTTGCTATCCATGGACTTCAGGTAAGGTTGCTTTAATGGGAGATGCTGCACATGCAACGGTTCCTTTTTTCGGACAAGGGATGAATGCTAGTTTAGAGGATTGTCATGAAATGGGCAAACTAATGGAAAAGCATAATCACGATTGGCCTATTATCTTTGAAGAATACCAAAAACAAAGAAAACCAAATGGGGATGCAATTCAAGAATTATCAAAGTATAATTATTTGGTAATGCGTGATTACGTTGCAGATCCTGAATTTTTGTTAAAAAAGAAATTTGAAAGAAGAATTCAAGAGCTGTATCCAAGTAAATATGTAGCGCTATATTCAATGGTTTCATTTTCATCAATTCCATATGCTGAAGCATGGGAAAAAGGAATGGAACAGAAAAAATTTATCGACGGAATCATGGGTAAGCATGATGTAGAAAGTTTATTTGAGCAAAATAAAATAGATGAGTTGATTCATTCTATTTTTGGAGTTGAAGCTAAAGCATAATTTTTTTGCATTGAAAATGAATTTATTTTTAAATACAAAATCTAATTTTCTGAACGTGAAATCACCTTTCTCTTAATCACATGTATTAATAGTAGAAAACAAGTGAACACTAAACGAGAAAAAATTAAAACAATGTCAACAAGAAGAGAAGAATTATTAAAAGCTATAGATGAAAAATATGCAGCAATGGGACAAGATGCGGATACGCATTTGTCAGGGTTATTGCATGCTGAACCAATGAAGTATTGGGATTTCATTCAAGTAGATGCATTGTTAGGGTTACAAACACAAAGAACAAATTTGCCTGATGAGATGGTGTTTTTAATGTACCATCAAATAAATGAATTGTTGTTTAAAATGATTCTTTGGGAAATGCAACAAGTTTCAGATGCAGAAGATATTAAACCAGAGAAATTTGTAATGCATTTATCACGTATCAGCAGGTATTTTGATATGCTATCAAGTTCATTTACTGTAATGGGCGATGGAATGGAGTATGACCAATATATGAAGTTTAGGGATACCTTAACTCCAGCAAGTGGTTTTCAGTCTGCACAATACAGAAAAATTGAAATTGCTTCTACAGAGTTGATAAATTTGATTGATTATAGATTCAGAAAAACTATTGATAGAAACACACCTTACGAACATGCTTTTGAGCATATGTATTGGCAGGTAGCTGGAAAGAATTATGAAACAGGTGAAAAAAGTAAGCTGTTGAGTAATTTTGAAGATAAATATAAAGTAGAGTTAATTGAATTCATGAAAGAATATAATTTAGTAAATCTTTGGACTAAATTTAAAACCCTGCCAAATGAATATCAAGAAGATAAAAGTTTAATTAATGCAATGAGGCATTATGATCACACTATAAATATTAGCTGGGTGATTAATCATTTGAATGCGGCGAAGAAGTATTTAGGAGATGCTGCGGCTACTGGTGGTAGTGATTGGCAGAAATATATGCACCCTAGATATCAAAGAAGAATCTTTTTTCCTGAATTATGGAGTAAAGATGAGTTAGATAATTGGGGAGTAACAAATTTAGAAGGATGTAAAACGATAGTGTAGTTACTAAATCATTGAGCTATTTTCTGTAAAAACACATAATAGCCTATAAATTGATAAATTTATGTTAAATATTTAAGTCTGTATTGGTATAATCGTAAAAAGAGAGTACTTTTGCGCGCTCAAATGGGGTGGTTCCCATTTTGAGACTTTAAATTTCATAATTTATAGTTTTGGTTGGTTAATAGAATAAAACGTTATCAGTTTCTGGTAACGTTTTTTCTTTTTTTATACGATTCCTTGATTTTTCTTAATCGAAAATAGTAGTTTTATTACCGCCCTACATTCTTTGAGTTAAGCTAATTGATTACTTTTGGAATAGTAATTGCAAACCTAATATTAGGAATCAATATTTATACAATGAAAAACTCAATACTACTTATATTTTTAATATTACTAAGTTTTCAAACAAAAGCCCAAGAACCAGCCTTTGGTTCAGGAGAATGGTTTAAATTCCGAATACATTATGGTTTATTTACAGCTAGCTACGCAACCATGCAGGTTCAGGACGGTGTTGTAAATGGTAAAGAAATGTATCATATAAAAGGGAGAGGTAAGTCTACAGGATTATTAAGCCTATTCTTTAAAGTAGATGATGATTATCAAACCTTTTTTAATAAGAAAACTGGAGCGCCATCAAAGTTTATTAGAAGGATAGATGAAGGTGGACATACTAAAGATATTCAAATTGACTTTGATCATGATAAAAAAACGGCATTAGTAAATGACAAAAAACATGAGGTAATAACATCTCATAAAATAAATACCGGAACACAGGATATGATGTCTGCATTTTATTATTTAAGAAATAATGTAGATACTAAAAATCTAAAAATTGATCAGGAAATACAAATCAACTTGTTTTTTGATAAAGAAAATTTTGATTTTAAATTGAAGTTTTTAGGAAGAGAACTAGTAGAAACAAAATTTGGAAAAGTAGCAAGTTTGAAGTTTCGCCCGTATGTACAATCAGGTAGAGTTTTTAAAGAGAAAGAAAGCTTGACGGTTTGGATTTCTGATGATAAAAACAAAGTTCCCTTACGCTTACAAGCAGATTTAGCTGTTGGGTCAATAAAAGCAGATTTAGAAGCTTATAAAGGTTTAAAACATTCGTTTAAAATTGTAGTAAACTAGTTAAGTTAAATTTAATATACTCAATAATGTAAAAAAATGTGTGAACACTACGTTCACACATTTTTTTTTGTGATATTTGATGTTTAATAGAAATGAATCTTTGATTTATTAAGGAACCTCTCTATAAACAAACTTACTGGCAGATAAATATGTTCATAAAATTGCAAAAAATAACATGGTTAGCAATTCTTTTTTTAGGATTAAATTCTTGTAAAAAAGAATAAGAACCAAAACCATCAATAGTAGTTAAACAAGAAAAAAAAATCACTCCTAAATATGAATTCGGATTCAATCTAGATGAGTTTGATGTATTGGTTGACACCATAAAATCAGGCGATAGCTTTGGGAAACTATTACTTGATAATCATATAGGATATGGTAAAATTGAAGAAATTGTTCAAGCTACAAAAGACACTTTTGATGTTAAAAGATTAAACATAGGGAAGCGTTACACGATACTAAGAACAAAAGATACAATTCAGAAAGCTAAATACTTTATTTATCAACCTGGTAAAATTGATTATGTTGTTTTTGATTTTTCCAATGATTCGTTGTCAAAAGCGTATAAAGCAAAAAAGCCAGTAAAAAAAGTTGAGAGAACTGCATCCGGAATAATTACTAGTAGTTTATCGGAGTCTATTGATGATGCTGGACTTAATATTTATATAGCGCATGAGTTGGCTGATATTTATGCATGGTCGATAGATTTTTTCCGTTTACAAAAAGGGGATAGTTATAAATTAAAATTTACAGAATTATATATTGAAGACTCTATTTATGTCGGAGTGGATAAAATAAAATCGGCAGTGTTTACTCATAATAAAACCCCATTTTATGCCTTTGATTATAAATCAGATGTGGTTGAAGGGATTAATGATTACTATGATGAGACTGGAAAAACATTGAGGAGTCAATTTTTAAAAGCGCCAGTAAAGTTTAGTAGAATATCATCACGATATAATTTAAAACGTAGAATTAGATATTACGGTAATAAAATTAGGCCACATAAAGGTACCGATTTCGCTGCAGGTATTGGAACTCCAATTTTAGCTACAGCAAGCGGAACTGTAGTTGAGTCTACAAGAAGAGGTGGGAACGGTAAGTATGTAAAAATAAGACATAATAGCACGTACAGTACACAGTATTTACACATGCGAAAGCAAAATGTAAAAAGAGGACAAGTTGTTAAGCAAGGAGATGTTATTGGCTGGATTGGTATGACAGGGAATACTGGTGGACCGCATGTTTGTTATCGTTTTTGGAAAAACGGTAGACAAGTAGATCCTTTACGAGAGAAATTGCCTTCAGCAAAACCAATAAAAGAGGAATTAAAAGCCGATTATTTGACGTATATTCAACCTTTGAAAGAGCAGTTAGACGCTATTGAATTCGAGCCAATAGAAATTAATAAGAGTAATAATTAATGAGTTTTTCTAGAAAAAAACCTACAAATACTAATTCTTGGGCAAAACTTTCTGCACATTTTGAACAGCTGAAAACAGTTCATTTACAAGAAATGTTTAATCAAAACCCAACTAGAGAATCACAAATGAGTATTTCTTTTGAAGACTTTTTTGTTGATTTTTCCAAGAACAGGTGGACTGCTGAAACAATTCAATTATTCAAAGAATTTGCTTCAGAGTTAAATTTAAAAGAGAGCATTTCCTTATATTTTAAAGAAAACAAATTAAACTTTACAGAGGACAGAGCTGTTTTACATACAGCTTTACGTAGTAGTGAAAAGGAGGTTGTTTTAAATAGTAAAAATATAATAGATGATATTGATGCTGTTAAGCGTAAAATAAAACTATTTTCTGAGGCAGTAATTGGAGGAGCAAAAACTGGCAGCACTGGAAAGGCTTTTACTGATATTGTTAATATTGGTATTGGCGGTTCTGATTTAGGGCCTAAATTAGTCTGCAATGCCTTAAAATATTATAAAAATCATTTAAACACCCATTATATTTCTAATATTGATGGAGATGAGTTACAGGAAACACTTCAAAAAATAAACCCTGAAACTACATTGTTTATTGTTGTTTCAAAATCATTTACAACTTCCGAAACTTTACAAAACGCGAACACTATTAAAGATTGGTTTGTAAACCTATTATCTGAACAGGCTATTGAACAGCATTTTATTGCAGTTTCAGCTAAACCTGAGAAAGCAGTTAATTTTGGCATAAAAAAGGAGGTTGTGTTCCCAATGTGGGATTGGGTAGGAGGACGTTTTTCTTTATGGAGTGCTGTTGGTGTTTCAGTTGCATTAGGCCTAGGTTATGATAATTATAATAAGTTGTTACTTGGAGCTCAAAAAGCTGACGAGTCATTTAAAAATGATGATTTAGAACAAAACATTCCCGTATTAATGGCTTTTTTAAGTGTCTGGTATAGTAATTTTTTCAAAACAACTAATGAAGCTGTTATACCATATTCGTATTATTTAGAAGATTTTGTTCCGTATTTAGAGCAAGGATTTATGGAAAGCAACGGAAAATCAATTGATAGAAACGGAGAAGAAGTTGACTATAATACAGGAAGTGTTGTTTTTGGAGGAGTAGGTTCAAATGCACAACATGCATTCATGCAGTTATTTCACCAAGGAACAAATTTAATCCCAACAGATTTTATAGGTTTTTGTAATTCATTACACGGTAATTCAGCACATCAAGATGTGTTAATTTCTAATATGTTCGCACAGGCAAATGCTTTGGCTTTCGGAACTAGAGGAAAGCAAATTGAAAACCCTTATAAAGCATTTAAAGGGAATTCTCCATCAACTACTTTTTTAATCAAAAAGTTAACTCCCGAAACGTTAGGGTCATTAATTGCAATATATGAACATAAAATTTTTGTTCAAGGAATATTGTTAAATATCAATAGTTTTGATCAGTTTGGTGTTGAGTTAGGGAAGGAACTTTCAAGGGAGTATATTAGTTCATTAGGGAGTGAATCAAATGGAGATTCAGTTTTAATGCAGTTTTATAAAGAAAATAATTAATCATATAAATTAAAAGAAAAACTATGGAAACAATTAAATTTTTACACTCGTACTGGGCATATTTAGTGCTATTAATAGTCGTTTTAGCAACAATAAATTCAATTGTCGGGATGCTAACTAAAAAAGAGTTTGGAGCCAAGGATTTTAGAATAGCATTGTTTGCATTGATAGTTACTCATATTCAATTATTAATAGGGATCGTATTGTATGTATTTGCAAATAATTTTGGAGATGTAGAAATGAGTGATATCATGCACAACCCATCTCTTCGATTAAAAAATATAGAACATCCTTTATTAATGGTAGTTGCAATAACGTTATTAACTATTGGGTATTCTAAACATAAAAACAAAAGGACATCTTCAGCTAAGTTTAAAACCTTGGCTATTCCTTATGCATTAGCATTAGTTGCAATGTTGGCAATGATACCTTGGAAGGCTTGGTTAGGGTAATATAAATTTATAGTATAGAAAAAAGCGTGATAGAAATTAATTTCTATCACGCTTTTTTTATTTTATCAGCGCTTGGGCTGAGTTTGTTCTTGTTACTGTACTTCTTTAATTAAGTACGTGTATACTGGAAAGTGGTCACTATATCCACCAGTCCAAGTTGCTCCAACAAAACTTCTGAACGGATATCCTTTGTAACGTCCTTTTTTGTTTGTCATATATGCAGGGTTGTAAATACCTGTTTTATATATTTTAAAAGACGAAAAATCTTTATCTAAAAATGGTTTTGTGAACATTAGTTGATCAAAAATGTTTAATGCATCTCTATATGCTAGAGTACCCATTCCTTTTTTAGTCATTTTCATCATTGGGTTAAAAATACCTTTTAACTCAACATCTTCTTTTTCAGCTTTTGCATTCAATATTTTTTTAACACTTACATTAAATGGGTCGTCATTTAAATCTCCCATAATAATTATTTTAGCATAAGGATCAATTGTCTGTAAAGAATCAACCAATTTTTTAGTTAATTGCGCCGCAGAAACTCGCCCCGGTCTACTTCGTGCTTCACCACCACTTCTTGAGGGCCAATGATTAACAATAAAGTGCATTTTTTCACCTTCTAATAATCCACTAACCAATAATTGGTCCCTTGTATAATTCCTGTTTTTAGTGTTTGGATCATAAAGTACTAATTCATGACTACTATAATTAGTAGGCTTGAATAGTTTTTTTTGATATAATAAGGCAACATCAATACTTCTTTCATCTGGAGAGTCAAAATGAATAATATCATAATCCTTATCTCTTAATTGTGGGTCGTTTATTAAGTCATGTAAAACATCTTTGTTTTCTACTTCACAAACCCCTAAAACAGCTGGAGTGTTTTTAGAATATTTTGGATCTACTCCTAATTCAGAAATGACACGAGCCATATTCTTTATTTTTTTTGGGTAAACCAAACCACGTTCTTTTTTACTCATTTCCATAAGCGGACTTTTTTCATCCCATTTATTGGGGTCGTTAATGGTGTCAAAAAGATTCTCAAGATTGTAAAACGCAATGGTATTAATCTTATAGCGTTTTTTGTTTTGAGCATTCACATTAATACCCATGCTAACTACTAAAAATAGTAGTAATAAGTTCTTTATTTTCATTCGATAAAAGTTTTTTGTGCCCTTTGATTAATTTGTATTAAGTTAAGGCATAGTAAGTTATTGTAAAATCCACTTCAAATTACAGGCCAAAAGTAATCAATTATTTAATTATTTAGCTTCATGTGTATTAAGTTATTGTAAAATTGGTCTCAAAACGATGCTTGAGATTTATTTTTATTGAAAAAAGTGTACATTTGCAATCTGAGAAAAAAATCTCAGGTGGTTTTAAACAATTTATTAATCAGTAAATTACTTATGAAAAAAACAATTTTGACACTATTGTTAAGTTTGGTGACCGTGTTATTTATGCACGCACAGCAAACAACAGTTAAAGGTCAAGTAATCGATGCCGATTCTACAGATCCCGTCACGGAAGTATCTGTAAGTATTAAAGGCAAAAAACTTTCTCAAACTACAGACGCAGAAGGAAAATTTAGTTTTACAAGCAACTTACCTTTAGGGGAACAATCATTAATTGTAGGTAAGGAAGGTTATTTCACTAAAACTTTTACAATTATTATTGAGGAAGGAAAAGTGGTAAATCTTTCTACAATTATCTTAAATCAAGATTTAGGTGAAACAGATGATTTTACTATTTCTTTATCTGAAGATGAATTAGATGCAGACGAAAGTGTGTCTTCTAATACATCAGGACTTCTGCAATCTTCAAAAGATGCTTTTGCAAGAGCAGCAGCTTTTGATTTTAGTGGAACATTCTTTAGAGTTAGAGGATTAGACTCAGAAAACGGTACCATGTTATTGAACGGTATTAAAATGAACAAAATTTTTAATGGTCGCCCACAATGGAGTGACTGGGGTGGTATTAATGATGTAATGCGTAATCAAGATTTTGCTAACGGGTCAAAAGCTAATGAATATACTTTTGGTGGAGTAGGAGGAACAACTAACGTGAATTTAAGAGCTTCACAATACAGAAAAGGTTCTCGAGTATCTTATGCGTCATCAAACAGAAGTTATACAAACAGAATAATGGCTACTCACGCTACTGGTTTAATGAGTAATGGATGGTCTCTTGCACTTACTGCAGGAAGAAGATGGGCTGAAGAAGGATATGCAGATGGAACTGTATATGATGCGAATTCTATATTTGCTTCTATTGAAAAGAAAATCAATGATAAGCATAGCATTAACTTTACGTCTATATACACTCCAAACAGGAGAGGGAAATCAGCAGGTATGACTCAAGAAGTGTTTGATTTAAAAGATAATAAATACAATTCTTACTGGGGTTACCAAGATGGAGAGAAAAGAAATTCTCGTATTAAGGAAATTGAAGAGCCAATTTTAATGTTAAACCATTATTGGACAATTTCTGATAAAACTACTTTAAACACAAATGTTTCATATCAATTTGGACATATAGGAAATAGCCGTTTAGATTTTAATGGGGCAAATCCTGATCCGGCCTATTATAAGAGATTGCCAAGTTCAGCATTGCGTTTTGAGACTACTCAAGAAACTTTAGCTGAAGCATATGTCTTACAGCAAAACTTTTTAAAGGGAGGTCAATTAAACTGGAATGACTTATACGACGCTAACCTAAGTAATACAGCAAATGCTGCGTATGTGTTATATGAAGATAGAAATGATGATAAACAAATTACATTCAACTCTATTTTAAATACAGAGTTAGCAGATAATATCACTTTGGACGCTGCTGTAAATTACACGAATTTAAAATCTGAAAATTATGCTAAAGTACTTGATTTATTAGGTGCTACTCAGTATGAAGATAAAGATTACTTTGATAATTTCAGTAATAACCTATTAACTCCAGGTAGAAAAGTAACTGAAGGAGATAAGTTTAAGTATGATTACAATTTATTAGCGACAACATATGATGCTTTTGCTCAGGCGCAGTTTAAGTATAGTAAGGTTGATTTCTATATTGGAGGACAATATGGGGAAACCACATATCAAAGAGAAGGATTGTATCAAAACGGTGCCTTTGAGAATAATTCACTTGGAAAAGGAGATAAATTAGATTTCACTAAATTAGGGGGGAAAGCTGGTTTTACTTATAAGGTTTCTGGGAAGCATTTAATTGATGTTAACGGAGCGTATATTCAAGATGCTCCTTCAATGAGAAATAGCTACCTTAATTCTAGGCAAAGTAATGTGAGTATAGCGGATATATCTCCTGATTTTTCTGAACAAAAAACAACATCTTTAGATGCGAGTTACATTTTCCGTTCTTCAATTTTAAAAACTCGTTTAACGGGGTATTATTCAACTGTAGAAGATGCAACAGAAGTTGCGTTTTATTATATTGATGGGCTTTCTGGTTTGTCAGATGCTAGAGATTTTATTCAAGAAGCAACTACAGGAGTTAATAAACGTAATTTAGGTATTGAATTTGGAGCAGAAGCACAAGTTACTCCTACAATTAAGTTGAAAGGAGCTGCTGCAATAGGTGAAGCTATATATACGAACAACCCAAATGTTTATGTTGGTACGGATCAAGTAACTTCAGGAGTTGTTGATTATGGGGAAGCTAGCTTAAAAAATTATAGAGTTGCAGGTGGACCACAAAGAGCTATGAGTATCGGATTTGAGTATAGAGATCCTAAATATTG
>JAWUYQ010000077.1:0-23899 GCA_034110725.1 Flavobacteriaceae bacterium | reverse complement strand
GACCATCAATCTCAATTGCTTTATTGATGTAGTATAACGCTTTGTGGTAGTTTTTTGATTTATAATAAAAATCAGTTATAGCTTCCCAGCCTTTATCTAGTAATGGGTCTTCATGAACTGTTTTGTAATAATATTGAATTGCTAATTCTGTATTGTTTAATTTTTCGTAACAGTTACCAATACGTAAATAGGCAAATGAAGTTGGGTCGTCAAACTCAAGGGTAATTAAATAGTTTTCAATAGCTTCATCATATCTTTTTAATTGCTCTAATATTTTTCCTTTTTCAAAATAAGCGCCAATAAAAGTATCATCTGAAATAATTGCAAAATCAAATGCAGTTAATGCTTTTTTATAATCGTTTTTGTGTAGATATTGTTTTCCTAACTGATGCCATCCAACTTCAGAATACGGATTATTATCTAAAAAGTCATTTATCAAACTAATAGCTTCATCTGGTTGTTCTAAAAAGTCAAAACAGTAAATAATATTATACAAAGCTGCATAATCTTGGTCGTCTTCTTGTAAACATTTTTTGTAAGCATCTTTTGCTGCTTCAAAGTTTTCTAAGTATAAATGTTCTATTCCTAATAATGAATAAATATCTGCTCGTTCATCTGAAAAACTTAAAGCAACATTTAAAACTTCAATAGCTTTTTCATGCTGATCCCTTTTGGAAAAGATTGTGGCTTTTTGAATAAATATTTCTTCGTTGTTTGGGTCAATTAAAAACAATTTATCTAGATGTTTTTCAGCTAAATCTAATTTGTCTTCAAAAATATATAGCTCTACTTTAAAAAGTGTCAATATAGTTGATGATGGATGTTGTTCCAAACCAATTTTTATCGCTTTTTTAGCAAGAGCAACTTTACCAATTTCTAAATAGTGTTGAATGATGTTTTCAAATTCTACTGAATCAAAAAAGAAAACATTATTGGTCTTCAACATTTTTTCAAACTTAGTAATCGAGAAGTTGTATTCGTCATCATGGCTTAATTGCATATCATCTTCATTTTGGTTACTACTAACTATTTATATTATAAATTTAGCATAAACTATTGTAGCTATAACTTATTGGTAGCAGTACTTATTCACAACTTAATTAACAGTGTTGTATAATATTAAGTTACAATAATTAAGCCATTTAGTGTTTGATTTTGTTGAGAGTATCAATAATAATGTTGCATCCTTCCATGATTTCAGTATTAGAAATAGTTAATGGAGGGGTTATTCTTATTGCTTTTGGTTCAAATAACAGCCAAAAAAGTATCAATCCATTGTCTTGGCAATTTAATATTAATTCATTGCAAATGTCAGGAGAATCAACCATTAGCGCTAGCATTAATCCTTTTCCACGAATTTCTTTTATAAGCGGATGAACTAAATTTTTGCGGATTAAAACTTCTTTTTCTAATGCTTCTTGCATTAGGTTAGTTTCTGTAATTTCTTGCAGTGTAGCTAATGCAGCAGCGGCTATGACAGGATGTCCGCCAAACGTAGTTATATGACCTAATTTAGGCTTATCTTGTAGTAATGTCATTAATTTCGTTGAAGCAGAAAATGCTCCAACAGGCATTCCGCCTCCCATTCCTTTTCCCATAACAATAATGTCAGGAGTACAATTATAGTTTTCAAAACCAAATAATTTTCCTGTACGTCCAAAACCTGATTGAATTTCATCTAAAATAAGTAATGCGCCAACTTCTTGACAACGTTGTTTTACACGTTGTAAGTAATCGTGTTTTGGTTCAATAAAACCAGCGCCACCTTGAATAGTCTCTAAAACAACAGCGGCAGTTTTAGTGGATATTTTTGAGAGGTCTTCAAAATTGTTAAATTCAATAAAGTTTACATCGGGTAATAAAGGTCTGAATGCTTGTTTGCGTTCTTCAAACCCCATTAAACTCATTGAGCCCTGAGTGTTTCCATGATATGCATTTTTAGCAGATATAATCTCGCTACGTCCAGTTGCACGTTTAGCGAGCTTCATAGCGCCTTCAATTGCTTCAGTTCCGGAGTTTACTAAATATACTTTTTCTAATGATTTTGGTAAGTTGTCAGCTAGTAATTTAGCTAGTTTTACAGCGGGTTCTTGTACGTACTCACCATAAACCATTACATGTAAATACTTGTCTACTTGATTTTTAATAGCATCAACTACTCTCGGGTGTTGGTGTCCAAGTGTACAGGCTGATACGCCAGCAACGAAATCTAAATACTTTTTTCCTGCAGTATCATGAATATAACTTCCTTTAGCATGAGATATTTCAAGTGCTAATGGGTGAGGAGATGTTTGTGCTTGATATGTAAAGAACTCTTTTTTCATAGAAAGAAATTATTTGAGTGCTTTTCTTTTTGAACGAAATTTATTTTTCTTTTTAAGTTTCTTTTTCGAAGCACTAGGAGAAATAGTTCGGTTCTTTTTAGAATCAAGCTTTGGGTTTTTCTTTGGAATATACTTTTTAGGAGAAATACTACGTAATTCTTCTTCGTCGCTATCTTCAAGAATACGCTCTTCTAGACCTTGTATTTTAGGTAATATTAACGGAGGGTCATCTTTAAATAAATCATCAACTGAAAGTATACGTTCATCACCACGCCAATTAAAACCTCTCAGTTCTCTAGCATTTTTTGGAAACTTAGAGTCTGGAGTTAATTCTCCTTCAGGAGCTCCAATATTTGTAACTTCTTCAATTTGATTATCGATTAATTTCAAATTAATACTTCCGCTAATTCTTTTGTCAATACCAATTAAATCTCCGTTTTCCTGTCTTGCATAAAAGATGTACTCAGCATTTTTATTGATATCTATGTTGTGTAGTTTATTGTCATCATTAAACAAGCCAATTAATTCTTTTCCTTTACACTGGTTGTATCCGCTAATAGAATCTTTGTTTACTAGAAAGGTGTTGTAAAATACTTTAAGGGAGTCAAGCTTGTTAGTCTCTAGGTTGTTTAATAATTGTATTGTGTCACCTGTCATTTGGTTATCTCCAGACCATAATACAGGTTTTCTGATCATTTTTGTGACCCCTTTTTTTTGGTTAATATAAATAGAATCACATCTTCCATTCATATCTAACTTATATAGTTTAGCGTTTTTATATCCTCTAATAACTCTGTTTTCTGGTTTTCCCGTTACCATTAGAGTATCTGCATGGATATAGATAGAATCATTTTGTTGTAATGATTTTAATAAGGCTCTTTTTGTAATAAATACCGAATCTTTTTCTTTAAAAACTTCAGCATAATGCCCAGTAATTATACTGTGGTTGGCGGTGTCTGTTACTTTAATGTTGTTTGTTGCGGATGCAAAATGCTTCTTTTGGTTGAAGTACATGCTATCTCCTTCGAAAATTCTATTATTATAATAAATTTTTGAATTTTTAACAAAGTATCCTAAGTCGGCATTTGTGTCATAATAACCTCTTTCACAATGTATGGTGCTTCCTTGATGTTTGATAACTGATTTTCCGTACATATATGCAATACCGGAATCAGAATAAAAATCTAATTGACTAGAATTTAGTGTGTATTCGGGGTTTTTAATATCAACATCACCTATGAATTGATATTTTTGACTTTCCATGAAGTATTTTCCAATAGAGCTATTAATTATGTTGTCTTCATGATTAACGACTCCTCCGGTTTTATAGTATGCTTGTTGTTTTAGTTTGTCAAAATATAAAGTATCCGTATGTAAAGTTGATTTAGGTTCGGTTAATATAACATCACCTGCAGTAAACGCTAATTGTGTTTTACCACTATAGTTGGCTACTTTGCTTGTTAATTGAATAGTGTCACCTTGCTTGATAATCACTTTTCCGAAAGCAGCAATAGAATCTTCTTTTTTGTAATGATATGCTTTGTCGCACCACATTTCTATGCCATCATGCTCAATGTAAATTTGCTTTCTACTATTTCTTGTTAAAATAGTTGCTCCAGGAAATTCAGCTTCGTTAACGTCGTAATAAGGAGCCGATACTCTAATTTTCTTTTTCTCTTGAGAGAAAGATAACATGCAGTTAATGCAAAAGAAGAGAAGTATATATGTAGAAAAATGTAATTTCAAATTCAATTATTTTATGTTTCAAAAATAGCTAAAAAACTTAGGATGTAGTTGTTTTTAAGAGGATTTTAGGAAATGGAACAGGAGTAAAACAAAATAGCATCTGAAAAGCAATGTTTTCAGACGCTATTTTATGTTTAATTATTTTGTTAATTATCCTTTCATCCAAGCGTTTCTTAATATGACACGCTTGTCAGTTTTAGGTAAATCATCTGGAGCTAAAGTGTATGTTTTACCCATTGGCTCAATAATTTTACCTTCCAAAGTAATTTCTTTTCCTTCTCTTTTAACAACCATTTTAATATCATTTCCTGGAGTCCAAGCAAATGATGCGCCAACTAAAGCTTGAATATTTGTAAGGTTGTAGTTAGTACCATCAATAGAAACTAATCTATCATTTGGCTTTACACCTAATGTAGTTAAGAATGAATTAGTGTCTTCTAAGAAAAATACTTCTTTCGTTTTTTGATCTGCAGAAATATATGGAGTTTGCATATCTTTAAGTAAATAACCTGTTTTAGCTTCTTTACTCTGCATGCTTAATCCTAATTTCTTAAAGAATTCAGTATAATCAATTGGAGTGTTTCCAACAACGTGTGTATTTATAAATGTTCTAACTTCAGGGTAAGTTAATGCGGTAATATCGTCAAATAATAGAGTGTCAATAAATGGTTTGTCTACACCATATTTAATAGATAATTCCTTCATCATATCTAAAATTCCATGTTCACCATTACTTTTTTCTCTAATAATTAAATCGATACACATTCCTATTAACGCACCTTTTTCATATACATTAACATAGTTTGCTTTGTATGGTTCGTCTAAAATGTTTTTACTCATTTTAGTGAACGACATGTTATCATTAAACCCTTTCGATCCGTTTACTTTACCTAGTATTCGCGTGTAAAATTCATATTCATCAACCAATCCTTGGTTTATTTGAAATAAATTAGCGAAATATTCAGTTACACCTTCATACATCCATAAGTGCTCAGACATTTTGGGGTCGTTGTAATCGAAATTATGAACTTCTTCAGAATGTACACTTAATGGAGTTAAAATATGAAAAAATTCATGAGAAACAACATCTTTCATTTGTTGAGCCAATGCTTGAGCTGGCATCATTTCTGGAAATACAACTGTAGTAGAAGTGTGGTGTTCTAAAGCTCCAAATCCATTTGCATCATTCTGCATAGTTGACATGTATAATAAAATACAGTATTTTTTAGTGACATTAACATCTCCTAAAAATGCTTTTTGAGCTAACATCATCTTTTCCATTTCATCCTTTAAATCTGAAGCTTTTAAAGTATTACTTGGAGAATAAACACTTAAAAGAATTTCCATATTACCAATTTTAAATGTAGCATTGTTTTCAGCTGCATACATAATTGGGTTATCGGTAACTTCAAAATATCTTCTAGTAATGAATGTGTCATTGTCTGCAGCTATGTTAGAATCTGATAATGCAGTATTTCCAACAAGGTGGCTTGGGTGAGCGATGTTTAATGTATAAGGTAATTCTTGGTGTTCTTTAAAATAACCAACAAAACCATGTAAGTTGAGCATGAAGTTTTTTCCTTCTAAAATGTTAGTTCCAGCTGGAGAAAATACATCATGAGTTCCTTCGGTATCATAAGTGTCATTTACGAAGTAAGTTATTTTGCTAATAGATTTAGCATTGTCTATTTTCCATGAATTATCATCAGTATGTGTAACTGTTAATTCATTACCGTTAGCATCTAATGCTTTTAAATTTTCAATGTATTTACCGTAGTTATCAGTTGAGTATGTTCCGGGAACAGTTTTAGGAATATGAAATGTAGCGGTTGATGTAGTGAAACCAATTGGAGTCATTTCAACTTTTACTTTATCATCAACTACATTGTTTAAATCAATGTTAACAGTAGTGATTGTAGCTGTTTTACTTGCTACTGCAGTAGCTGTTTTCTGTGTTTTACAAGCCACTAAAAAAGTTAGTGATAACACAGCAAGACTGATTTTTCTCATTTTGTATGTTTTTAATTTTGAACTATAGGACTATTATCTAGTGAAAATGTTACATTTTTTAATAAATATTTAATAAAAAACTACGAACAAATTTTCTTAGAATTGGTTTTGTTTCAAATTTTAAATTCTTTTTTTTAAAGTATATTTATCCGAAAATTGAATTGTTTTAATGAAGTTGTCAGTAGTAATAGTAAATTATAATGTACGATACTTTTTAGAGTTATGTCTGAAAAGTGTTGCAGCTGCAATTAGCTCAATTGATGCAGAAATTATTGTTGTTGATAATAATTCTTCAGATGAAAGTTGTGAAATGATAAAGCAACTGTTTCCTAATGTTCATTTGTTAGAGAATAAAGATAATGTAGGTTTTTCAAAAGCAAACAATCAAGGGGTTTCCGTAGCGAAAGGAGATTATGTTTGTATTTTAAACCCAGATACGGTAGTTGCGGAAGATACTTTTTCTCAGTTAATTGATTTTTCGGAATCAACTAAGAATATTGGAATAGTTAGTTGTAAGCTAATTGATGGAGCGGGAAGGTTTCTTCCAGAAAGCAAGCGTAACATACCAACACGATTAGTAGCAATCAAAAAACTTATAGGATTATCAAAGAGTTATTATTCTTCAAATGTTAAGGAGGATGAAGTAGGGGAGTCTTCGGTTTTTGTAGGTGCCTTTATGTTGCTTAAAAGAAGTTTGTATGAGGATATTGGTGGTTTTGATGAACGTTATTTCATGTATGGAGAAGATATCGATTTGTCATTTAGTGTTCTAAATGCTGGGTATAATAATTATTATTATGGTAAAACTACTGTGATACATTATAAAGGGGAAAGTACGCTAAAGGATGCAGTGTATGCTAAGCGTTTTTATGGTGCAATGCGATTGTTCTATAAGAAATATTTCAAGCCTAATTTTCTGTTTGATATGGTTGTAAGTTTAGGAGTGAAAATCATTCCAATTGTTAAATCGGTTTTAAAAGAGAGTAAATTAGAAGAACGCCCTGAATTGACACTTGAAACTGCAGAATTATCTTTCAAAGAAATGATTGAGTTATTTGAAAAAAAAGAGTGTTATTATAGCATACATCTCAAAAATACTGATTTCACTATCGAAAGTAAGTGTTCAAAGAGTAGAGGAGATGTTCTTTTCAGTGCTTAATTTTGTTGCTTAAATCCTACCTTTTTCTGTTTTTATTTATTAAATTCGCAGACTGAAATTAATATTTCACTTATATTTTAAGAATATGGCAAAGTTTGAATTAAAACTTCCAAAAATGGGATAAAGTGTTGCAGAAGCAACCATTACATCTTGGTTAAAAGAAGTTGGTGATACCATTGATATGGATGAGCCAGTTTTAGAAATAGCAACAGATAAAGTAGATTCTGAAGTTCCGTCTGAAGTAGATGGTGTTATTACAGAAATTCTTTTTAATGTTGATGATGTTGTTGCTGTAGGGCAAACAATAGCAATTATAGAAACTAAAGGAGAAGGAAGTGTAACTACTGAAGCTCCTAAGCAAAATGCAGCACCAGCTGCAGTTGCAGAAATAGAAAAAACAATTGTAGAAGCGAAAGATTCAGTTGCAGCAGTAGCTGACTATTCTGACTCAGAAAAGTTTTATTCTCCATTAGTAAAAAACATTGCTAAGGAAGAAGGCATTTCATTAGCAGAATTAGAAGCAATTTCTGGTTCAGGAAAAGAAGGTAGAGTTACTAAAAATGATATGTTATTATACATTGAAAATAGAGGTAATCAACCAGTCGCAACTACAAGTGCTCCTAAAGCAGTAGCTCCAGTAAAATCCGCAGCACCGAAATCACCTGTTAAAACAACTGTTGCTTTGCAAGAAGGAGATGAGGTTGTTGCAATGTCTAGAATGCGTAAGCTGATTTCTGGTCATATGACAAATTCTTTGCAAACGGCTGCACATGTACAGTCATTTGTTGAGTGTGATGTTACTAATATTTGGAATTGGAGATTAAAAGTGAAGGATGCGTTCTTGAAAAGAGAGGGTGAAAAACTTACGTTTACACCAATATTTATGGAGGCTGTAGCACATGCTTTAAAGAAATATCCAGGAATGAACGTTTCTGTTGATGGTGATAACATCATACAACGTAAGAATATTAATTTAGGAATGGCAGCTGCACTACCTGATGGCAACTTAATTGTACCGGTTATTAAAAATGCCGATCAATTAAATCTAGTAGGAATGGCAAAAGCTGTAAATGGTTTAGCAAATAAAGCTAGAACAGGAAAGTTAGGTCCTGATGATATCCAAGGAGGTACTTATACGGTAACTAATGTAGGTAATTTCGGGAGTATTATGGGAACTCCAATTATACCATTACCTCAAGTAGGAATTTTAGCATTAGGGGCAATTAGAAAAACTCCTGCGGTTATAGAAACTCCTGATGGTGATTTTATTGGGATTAGAATGAAAATGTACTTATCTCATTCATATGACCACAGAGTAATTGATGGTGCCTTAGGTGGGATGTTTGCTAAAACAGTTGCTGATTATTTAGAGGCTTGGGATGTAAATAGAGATTTTTAAGTCATAAAAGGACTTTTTATATAATAAAAAAAGCGCACTTACTAAGTGCGCTTTTTTTCTGTTTTAGCTATTTTTGATTGTTGCAAATGATACAACTCTAATCGAGTGTCAAAATACAACTCATAATTTAATTTTAAACCTGTATTACTTCGTTTAACAAGTGTTGTTAGTAACAAGGTGTCATTTGGGTTAATCGTTTTATAGATAGGCGCAAATGTTTTTCTTCTAAATCCAGAGCCTTCTAATTGCACTAGTATTTTTTTTGCATTTTGAGTATGATTTACAGCAAATAATTTAATCTGATGTTTTGTTTTTTTTTGGATAATAGTAATTGAATCCGTTTTTTGACTGAAACATAGTTGACAACATACTGTAAAAGAAATCAAGAGTAATAATTTTTTCATATTTCTGCTGTTTTAAGAATTAATACATACTGATATAGGTTAAATTAAAATATTGGAGTTCTTAAAGCTAGTGGTCTGTATTTAAGTGAAATTGAATGATTCACTTTATAAGTTATCCTACTAAAGATAATGATTTTTTAAGTATTATCTACTAAAATACATCGTATATTTGTGAGTAAATAATTGTATTAATGGAGTTAAAATTGCATAAGCCTATTTGTTTTTTCGATTTAGAAACAACGGGTATTCAAGTGTCTAAGGATAGAATTGTAGAAATATCTATATTAAAAGTATTTCCAAATGGGAATAAGGAAAGTAAAACATGGTTGGTGAACCCTGAAATGAAAATCCCTGCAGAAACGACTGCAATTCATGGGATTTCAGATGAGAAGGTTGCTAATGAACCTATTTTTAAAGAATTAGCCCCGATTGTATATCAAATGATTAAAGATTGCGATTTAGCAGGTTTTAATTCTGATCGTTTTGACATTCCCTTATTGGCTGAAGAAATGTTGCGAGCAGAAATCGATTTTGACATGAAAAACACGGTGACTGTAGACGTACAAACTATATTTCATAAGAAAGAGCAACGTACTTTAAGTGCTGGATATAAATTCTATTGTGATAAAGAGCTTGATGGAGCACATTCTGCAGCAGTTGACACTAATGCAACCTATGAAATTTTATTAGCTCAGCTGGAGCGTTATCCTGACTTGGATAACACTATAAAAGAATTGAGTGAATTTAGTACTCGTAAAAAAAGTGTTGATTTCGCTGGGTTTATTGTGTTTAATAAAGAAAATCAAGAAGCATTTAGTTTCGGTAAACATAAAGGTAGGTTAGTAGAAGACGTGTTGCAAACAGAACCAGGGTATTATAATTGGATTCAAAATGCAGATTTCCCACTGTATACTAAAAAAGTGCTGACAGCAATTAAATTACGTCAATTAACAAATAAGTTTTAGCATATGAAGGTAATTTGTATTGGTAGAAATTATACAGACCATATTGAGGAGTTGGCAAATGAAAAGCCATCTGAGCCAGTAGTTTTTTTAAAACCTGATACAGCAATATTATTAAAGAAACAGCCTTTCTTTATACCTGATTTCAGCAATGATGTACATCATGAAGTTGAGGTTTTAGTAAAAATTGATAGGATAGGGAAGTATATTGACTCTAAATTTTCACATAAATATTATAGTCAAATTGGTTTAGGGATTGATTTTACGGCTAGAGATTTACAGGCTAAGTTAAAAGCAAAAGGATTACCTTGGGAAAAGGCTAAAAGTTTTGATGGAGCTGCAGTAGTTGGTAATTGGGTTGATAAAACTAAGTTTGAATCTATGGATACACTTAATTTTCATTTGGAAAAAAATGGAGAGAAAGTACAAGTAGGAAACACTGCTAATATGTTGTGGAAAATAGATGAAATTATTGCGTATGTATCACAGTATTTTACATTAAAAATAGGCGATATTATCTTTACAGGAACTCCTTCTGGAGTTGGAAGGGTAGTTGCAAATGATAATTTGGATGGTTTTTTAGAAGAAGAAAAGCTATTTTCAATACGAGTAAAATAAAGAGTATTACGTTTAGGGTTTTAAGTAATGAAACTGTTTTTTACTAAATGAATCATTAAAAGCAAGAGATATGGAAGTGAATTATAAATTAGATAAGGTTAGGGAATTAGCATCAGGTGATGAAGATTTTGTTGCTGCTATTGCTGCTGCTTTTTTAGAGGAAGTTCCAGAAGCTATAGCTCAAATTAACGAAGGTATCGTTAATAAAAAATTTACTCAAGTGTATCAAAATGCGCATAAAATCAAGCCTACAATTCAAATGTTTGATATTGCAATATTAGATGATGTTTTAGTTCTTCAGGATTGGGGGAAATTTGAAAGGATTGCTGACGATGTTTCTGTAGAGCAGGAAAGAGTTAATGCGGTAATTAAAGCAGTAGTGTCAGAGCTTAAATCTGATTTTAAATTATAATTGGAATTTTATTTTATTGTAATTAATTCATGAAAGCAGAAATTATAACTATTGGAGATGAAATTCTAATAGGTCAAATAGTAGATACTAATTCAGCATTTATAGCTGCTGAATTAAATAAAATAGGAGTTTCAGTTTTTCAAATCACTTCTATTCAAGATGAAAAAGAACATATTCTTACCGCTTTAAAAGAAGCAGAATCAAGAGTAGATGTTGTCATAATTACAGGTGGTCTTGGGCCGACAAAGGATGACATCACTAAACATACAATATGTGAATATTTTAATGACATCTTGGTTCAAAATGATTCTGTTTTAGAGCATATAAGGGGATTGTTTAAAAATAGCGATCATAAAATTTTAACCAAAACTAATGTGCAACAAGCATTAGTACCTTCAAAAGCTATTGTACTACATAATGAAAACGGTACAGCGCCAGGAATGTATTTTAATAAGGGAAACAAAGTTTTTGTATCGCTACCAGGTGTGCCTTATGAAATGGAAGCGTTGATTAAGGATAAGGTAATTCCTAAGTTGGCATTAGAATATACAACGCCGCATATCTACCACAAAACAGTGGTTACTGAAGGGGTAGCGGAGAGTGTTTTAGCAGAAGAAATTTCTGAATGGGAAGATAATTTGCCAGATTTTATAAAGCTAGCTTATTTGCCTAGTTTAGGAATTGTAAAGTTACGGCTATCTGCTGTAGGAATAAATAAAGAAAAAATTGAAGCAGCTGTAACGTTAGAAATTGAAGCGCTTTTGATTCAAATAAATGATGTTGTCATTGGTTTTGATGAAGAATCTCCAGAAATCGCGATAGCCAATTTACTTATCGATAAAAAACAGACTTTAGCAGTTGCAGAAAGTTGTACGGGAGGTTTAATTTCGTCAAGTATAACGCAGAATGAAGGGATTTCAGCTTTTTTTAAAGGAGCTATCGTAACGTATCATTCGAGGTCTAAATCGGATTTACTTGATGTAGATGAAAATATTATTAATAAACATTCAGTAGTTAGTGAAGCTGTTGCAAAAGCGATGGCTTTATCCGTTAAAAAGAAGTTTGATGTTGATTATGCAATTGCAACAACTGGAAATGCAGGTCCTACAAAAGGAGATTCAGACGCAGAAATTGGAACCGTTTTTATCGCCATTGCATCCCCAAATAATATTATAGTTGAAGAATTTAATTTCGGAAAAAATAGATTTAAAGTAATTCAGCGCGCAAAAAATAAAGCATTGCAATTACTTCGAAAAGAAATATTGAACGCTAAATAGCAGTATTTGTTACTGTTACAACTTATGAGTAAGAGTAAAAAAAATATAAATAAAAAATACTTGAAATAATTTAAGTAAATCTTTGGTGTAATAGATGAAAAGCTCTAAATTTGCACCTCGTTTAGAAATAACTAAAGAAAGTAGAGATGTCAAGAATTTGTGAACTTACTGGGAAAAAAGCAATGGTTGGAAACAACGTTTCTCATGCAATGAATAGAACAAAACGTAAATTCCACGCGAATTTGATGAAAAAACGTTTTTACATTCCTGAGGAAGATAAGTGGGTTACATTAAAAGTTTCTGCTGCGGCATTGAAAACTATTAATAAAAAAGGAATTGCTGCAGTAATCAAAGATGCTAGAGCAAAGGGATTTTTAAACAAATAATATAAAGTTTAAAAGACAAGAGAAATGGCAAAGAAAGGTAACAGAGTACAAGTGATTTTAGAATGTACAGAGCATAAAGCTTCAGGACAAGCTGGAACATCAAGATACATTACAACAAAAAATAAAAAGAACACTCCTGATAGATTAGAGATAAAGAAATTTAACTCAATCTTGAAGAAAATGACTGTTCATAAATAAATTAAATAAGTCTAGTTATGGCAAAGAAATCAGTAGCAACGTTACAAACAGGATCTAAAAGATTAACTAAAGCAGTTAAAATGATGAAATCTCCAAAAACAGGAGCTTACACATTTGTTGAAGCTGTTATGCAACCAGAATTAGTTAAAGACTGGTTAGCTAAAAAGTAATTTTTTAGTTATACATAAAAGTATTACGAGCTACTTTCTAATTAAATTAGAGAGTAGCTTTTCGTATTTACTGACAATATTACATGTTGTCATTTTTTGGATATCATTTTGCTATCCATAAGTTAATCTCCTTAATGATAAATTTTAAGGAATTAAGTGATAAATAATAAATATGAGTTTTTTTAAAAAAATATTCTCCAAAGAAAAGAAAGAGACTTTAGACAAAGGTTTAGAGAAAACTAAAACTTCATTTCTTTCAAAATTAAGTAAAGCAGTTGCCGGAAAATCTAAAGTAGATGACGATGTTTTAGATAACTTGGAAGAAATTTTAGTATCTAGTGATGTTGGTGTAAATACTACTTTAAAAATTATTGAGCGTATTGAAGAACGCGTTGCAAAAGATAAGTATTTAGGTACTGATGAATTGAATGGAATTTTAAGAGAAGAAATTGCGGCATTACTATCAAAAACAAATTCTGGTGAAGAAACAGAATTTAGTATTCCAGCCAATAAAAAACCATATGTATTAATGGTTGTTGGTGTGAATGGTGTTGGTAAAACAACTACTATTGGTAAGTTAGCATATCAGTTTAAGAAACAAGGATTAAATGTTGTACTTGGTGCAGCTGACACCTTTAGAGCAGCTGCAATTGATCAGTTACAAGTTTGGGCTGATAGAGTAGATGTTCCTTTAGTGAAACAATCTATGGGAAGTGATCCTGCTTCAGTTGCTTTTGATACATTAGAATCTGGTGTGGCTCAAAATGCTGATGTAATTATAATTGATACAGCAGGTAGATTACACAACAAAGTTAATTTAATGAATGAGTTGACTAAAATTAAAAGAGTAATGCAGAAAGTTGTAGGTGACGCCCCTCATGATGTTTTATTAGTTTTAGATGGTTCTACTGGTCAAAATGCTTTCGAGCAAGCTAAACAGTTTACTGCAGCAACTGATGTAAATTCATTAGCGGTTACTAAATTAGATGGTACAGCAAAAGGTGGAGTTGTAATTGGTATTTCTGATCAGTTCCAAATTCCTGTAAAATATATTGGAGTAGGAGAAGGTATTGAAGATTTGCAAGTATTTAATAAATACGAGTTTGTCGATTCTTTTTTTAAATAGAAAAAGATAAGTAATTATAAAAAAAAGCGAGGTCAACTTTAAAATTGACTTCGCTTTTTTTTTGTCTATTATTATTGCACTTACGATAAAGCTTTCTTTAGCTTTATGGCATTCCAGTTATTATTTACATTTATCTGTCGTGTAGGTTGTAACCTATAATCCCCAAGGAAGTCCCAATCAAATTCAATATGTAAATTGGCCAATTCTTTTTTTGTGGTACCAATGGGGTATACAATCCATAGAGTAGAAGTATCCTGTAGCCTTGGAAATAAAGTAAGCATCTGATTGATAAAACTATCCTTTGTACGAACAAAAACTAAAGCGCAATCAACACAAGAAGTATGCAATAAAGACTCAGAATATTTTTCAGCAGTAAATTCATCACTAAATACTGAGGGTTTATTTAAGATATAAACTTCCTCAAATTTTTCAAGCTGTAATTTCTGTGTGAGTACTGACATATTATAAAGGTACGAAAAATACAGAGATATTTAAATTTACTGTTTTGGCATATCTTTTGTTCTATATATAGTGTGTTGAATATGCGGATATTAGATGGCAATGCAATTCTAAAGATAGTATCAATACCTCAAATCTATAAAACTTAAAAATCCACTTTAATCAAGTGGATTTTTAAGTTTATTTATGAGAAGAAAATTTAGAGCATTAGTTTTTCAATTAGTTCTTTTTCAAAATAGTTTTCTCTTCTAGGCCAAACCGCTTCGCTATCAACGATCTTACCATCTTTATTAATAATCATATAACCAGGGTAGGGTACTTTCGATTTTGTTTTTGAATTAATATCATTCAGTAGTTCGGAATTTGCAGAGATGTGTTTCCCTTCTAAATTATAATAATGAATAATGTCCTTTGCATTTTCATTGTTGGTCAATTCATTTAGGGAAAGGTACACGATATTAATATTGTGCTTTTTAAAGAATGGTCTAGACTTAAGTAAGGCATTAAAGTCTATTTTTGACACAGAGAAGTCATCTTTCCAAAAAACTAAATAGGTGTTTTTTCCTTTTGTAAGGTTCATTAATTTCTCTAAAGTGTTTATAGAGTTACAATTTTCTACAAATTTAATCTTTGATGATATTGGCTGCTTTACTCTTTTAGGGTATTCAGTTATGACATCAATATTTTTTATTAAATATGGTAAATAAACACTATTAGGGTATTCCTTTTTAAACTTTTCATATTCAAAAACTAAGCTTTTACTGTAATGGGAATTTAAAAAATCATCAAATAAATAACGAGCAGTAAAGTATTCTAAGCCTTCTTTGTTTAGTAGTTGTTTTGCTACAGATAGAAAATTTTCATGGTTACTAAATTGATCATCTCGATTGTATTTAAAACTTTGCTTAGTTTTAATAATGTTACTAGTACAGATATAGGATTTGGTATATTCATACCAATTTAGGTTACTTTGGCTAATGCTACTGTTTACAGAATACTCTTTATACAACTTATTAAATAGAGCAATATTATTCTGGTTAAATTCATTATTAAAATTTGTAGTGTCTTTTACAGTTCGCATAAAACCTCTAAAAAGAGCTCTTGCTTTTGTATAAGCTTTGTCAAAGTTTAATTTTTGTTTAACAGTTTGTTGAAATGCTGTACTGACTAACTCTTTTGAGGCTAAAGAATCGAGCCTATTATAATCAATTAGAAAAACAGAATCTATTTTTTTGTACCCTTGTTCAATAGAGTTTTTTTTAATAGATTTTATCGCTAAATAATCGTTGTTATATGTTTTTAAAGAGTTCAAGAATTCTTGTCCAGTACTATTTGCTCCAGAATATTCATTGATGTTTTCGTATGGATTGATTTCGTTTATAGTACAAGTCTCATTTGGCGCTACAAAAAGAGTAGTACGGTCTAACATTATCAATTGAGGTTTATCTATGGTAATTTTAATTGTAGGAATAGTATTCGTTTTTCTTTCAAATAAATAATCGTATTTACCATTTACGGGTTTTAATAATTTCAGAGAATCTAGTTGCTTAATTTTGTTATAGGTAATCGATACTGAGTTGTTTTTTGCAATTAGATTTTTCCCTGTTTCTTCCTTACAAGAAATTAATGCCACGGTTAGGCATGATGCAATAAGTAGGTTTTTCATAAATAAAGTAGGTTAGTTTTTTAAATATAACGAAAACTATTTACAAAAAGTATAAAAAAAGCCACTTCAATAATTGAAGTGGCTTTTTTAATAAATCTGACGATGTCAGTTATTTAATCATCTTGTAACTACGAGCAATGAAGTTTGTTAATTCCTCACCAGTTAATAAGCCTTGAGACAAACGTGCTAAATCTAAACTTTGTTTGATTAAAGTCTCTTTTTTTGCAGCGTCTTTTTCATTTAAGATGTCAGAAACCAACTCATGGTTTGAATTTACAATCAAGTTGTACATATCAGGGAAGTTTCCAAACATACCGTTTCCTCCAGATTGTTGCATCTCTTTCATACGACGCATAAATTCTGGTTGAGTAATCATAAACGGAGTAGCATCTGAAGCCATAGCTTCTAATTGTACTGTATATGTTGCTTTAGGAACAACAACTTCTAAAGCAGTTTTTAAAGTCTCTTTTTCTTCATCAGATAACTTAGAAATTTGCTCCTCGTCCTTCTTGATTAAGTTATCAATATGATCACCATCAACACGAGCAAAAGAAATATTTTCTTTTTCAGTTTCTAACTTCTGAATTAAGTGCGATATAATTGGAGAATCTAATAATACAACTTTGTATCCTTTGTCCTCAGCAGCTTTAATATAACTGTGTTGCTCATCTTTGTTAGATGCATACAATATTACAGTTTTACCGTCTTTATCTGTTTGAGTGTCTTTAATTTCAGCTGTTAACTCTTCGAAAGTGAAATATTTACCATCAGTTGTTGGGTATAAAGCAAATTTATCTGCTTTAGTAAAAAACTTAGGTTCAGATAACATACCGTACTCAATAACGATTTTAATGTCATTCCATTTCGATTCAAACTCTTCTCTGTCTGATTTGTATAAAGAGCTTAACTTATCACCTACTTTTTTAGTAATATAAGAAGCTATTTTCTTTACATTTCCATCAGCTTGTAAGTAACTACGAGATACGTTTAAAGGAATATCTGGAGAATCAATAACACCACGTAACATAGTTAAGAATTCAGGAACAATACCTTCAACGTTATCCGTTACGAAAACTTGATTTTGGTATAATTGAATTCTGTCTTTTTGAGAAGCGATGTCATTTGTCATCTTAGGGAAATATAAAATTCCAGTAAGATTAAATGGGTAGTCAACATTTAAGTGAATGTTGAATAATGGCTCTTCAAACTGTGCAGGATATAATTCTCTGTAAAATCCTTTATAATCATCAGCTTCTAATTCAGATGGTTGTTTAGTCCATGCTGGATTAGGGTTGTTGATGATATTATCTACAGTAATAGTTTCAGGTTTTGCATCTTCGGCAGCTCCTTCTGGTAATGGTAATGTTTCTTCCTTAGTTCCGAATTTAATCGAAACAGGCATAAATTTGTTATACTTTAATAACAATCCAGATATTTTCTGGTCGTCTAAAAACTCTAAAGAGTCTTCTGCAATATGTAAGATGATTTCTGTTCCTCTATCAGTTTTGTCATGTGCTTCTAAAGTAAATTCAGGAGAACCATCACAAGTCCAATGAGCAGCTGGCTCGTCTTTATGAGACTTTGTAATTAACTCAACTTTTTCAGCAACCATAAATGCGGAATAGAAACCTAAACCAAAGTGACCGATAATTCCAGAATCTTCAACCTTTTCTTTATACTGCTCTAAAAACTCATTAGCTCCAGAAAAAGCAATTTGGTTAATGTACTTTTCTACTTCATCAGCAGACATTCCTAAACCTTGATCGATAATATGGATTTTTTTCCCTTCTTTATCAATTTTCACTTCAATAACAGGAGTTCCATAATCAGCTGTAGATTCTCCAATTTGCGTAAGGTGCTTTAATTTTAAAGTAGCGTCTGTTGCATTAGAGATTAATTCTCTTAAAAAAATTTCATGATCAGAGTATAAAAACTTCTTAATCAATGGGAAGATATTATCTACCGATACATTAATATTTCCTTTAGCCATAATTTAATTTTATTTAAATATTCTCACGTAAGTGGGAATCTATTTGTTTTCTGATTAAGTAATAGTCAAATAGAATACCAATGTAGTTGTGGTGTCAAGATGGCAGAGATGTATATTATTGATTTACGAGTGATAATTTTAGATTTATGTAATGCAAAAGGTGAATTGTCATTTCGAAGAAGGAACGACTGAGAAATCTTATCCGAGTAAGCACATAAGAATATTAAGTCATTTCGAAGTGAGTGGTAGCGGTTGAGGAATCACATCCAATCAGTACTTGATAACTCATATGCTATTTCTCCTTTTGGTCGAAATGACACGTCATTGTTTGGTTCAGTTTTTAATCAACTTCAGTTTCGAATTCAATTTCAAAATCCTTACTTTGCAGGATACTAAAATCGATATATGTACAATTCAAAAATAATAGGTTTAGGAAAGTATGTTCCTGATAATATAGTAACGAATCATGATTTGTCAAAAATCATGGATACCAATGATGAGTGGATTACGGAACGTACAGGGATTAAAGAACGTAGATGGGTGAAGCCTGAAAGTAAAGAAACTACGTTTACTATGGGGCTTGAAGCTGCTAAAATGGCTATTGAGCGTTCTGGGTTGGATAAAGATGAACTCGATTTTATCATATTTGCTACCTTGAGTCCTGATTATTTTTTCCCTGGTCCCGGAGTTCAAGTTCAAGAGGCTTTAGGAATTAATACTATTGGAGCTTTGGATGTGCGTTACCAATGTTCTGGTTTTATATATGCTATTTCTGTTGCTGATCAGTTTATAAAAACGGGGATGTATAAAAACATTCTAGTGATTGGTTCAGAACTGCAATCTAAAGGAATAGATAAATCTACCAGAGGAAGAGATATTTCAGTAATATTTGGAGATGGTGCAGGTGCAGCGGTATTATCTCGTGAAGAAGACAACTCAAAAGGGATTTTGTCAACGCATTTACATTCAGAAGGTAAACATGCTTTAGAATTAGCTTCTGAAGCACCAGGAATGGGTGGACGTTGGATAACAGATATTATTGCTGATAATAATCCAGAAGATTTAAGTTACTTCCCATATATGAACGGACAGTTTGTATTTAAAAATGCGGTAGTTCGTTTTTCAGAAGTAATAATGGAAGGCTTGATGAAAAACAACTTAGAAAAGGATGCTATTGATATGTTAATACCGCATCAGGCAAACTTGCGTATTGCTCAGTTTATTCAGAAGAAATTTGGATTGAATGATGATCAAGTGTTTAATAATATTCAAAAATACGGTAATACTACTGCGGCTTCTATACCAATTGCATTATGTGAAGCTTGGGAAGAGGGAAAAATAAAAGAAGGAGATACTGTTGTATTAGCTGCTTTCGGAAGTGGATTCACTTGGGGGAGTGCTATTATAAAATGGTAATTTTGCTTAATAAATAATTATAAAAAAAATGCTCAAGTATCACTTGAGCATTTTTAAATTAGGGTGTCAAGGCTCTCGACTACATCATTCCGCCTCCACCTTGTTTTTCGTTATTGTCTCTTTGTTTACGTTGTAAAGCTTTGTTTTTCCCTCCACCAAAACGATAATTAAATCCTAAGTAAGCCGTTCTGCTTTCCCAGTTAAATTGTCCGTTTTGAACATAAGGTTGAGTAGATTCAAACTCGAATTTCATTCCTTTAAAAATATCGTTGACTCTAAAACTAATAGTTCCTTTGTTCTTTAAAACCGATAAACTTGATCCTACATTTATCATCCACATTGCAGATCGGTTAAACTGAATTCCATCTTCAGGACCTCTGTACATTGAAAATAGTTGGAAACGTAATTTTTTAGTAGCAGTGAAGCTATTACTCAAACGTGCATTAAAACTATTCGCTTTAACTTCTCTAGTTAATTCTTTCTCTGTTTTTGAATAATAATCTAAACTTGCATTTGCTCTCCACCATTTAGCTATTTTGTAGTTTGATGAAACTTCAAAACCATACCTGTCAGCGTTATCATAGTTGGTATATGATAATAATTGTTTTGTGCCATCTAATGGATCAATAGTTGAGTAACGAGAAATGTTATTATTTATTTTTCTGTAGAAAGAACCAAAAGTAATTGAACCATTTTTTATTTTACGGGTATAGTTTACTTCATATGAGTTTGTAAATTGTGGCTTTAAATCAGGATTACCAACTGAAGTAATTAATGGAGTACTCCATTCTCTAATAGGATTCACTTGACCGATTCCTGGCCTGTCAACTCTTCTACTGTAACTAACTTGGTATTGGTTTTTTTCTGATGGATTATAGGTAAAAAAAGCAGAAGGATAGGCGCTAAATATTTTATCGGTATATTTAGCACTAGCTGTTCCTTTTTGAAAAGTTCCATCTACATTATATTGCTCTAAACGAACACCAAGTTGCATAGTTAATTTTCCAAATTCATGCCCGTAATTTGTATATCCTGAAAACATTTCTCTATCATATCCAAATGAAGAGTTTCCAATTGGCTGATTTCCTGTAACGTTACCACTTGAGTCGTATGTGTTTTCATATTGATTAGAAATATTTAAGTTTGTTGTTTTATTGGTTCTGATCTCTCCCCCAATCTCTAATTTTCCTTTTTCAAAAAGAGGTAAAGTATAATCTAAGTTAAATAAAAAGTTATCTGTTTCGTTTTCTACGTTGTTAGAATAATTTGTAATTAAATCAAGTGGATCAATTAACTCATTATATCTAGCTTTTTCAGGAGAATCAGAGTTTGAATAGGTTGCTTCAAATTCTAAATTATGCTCGTTCTTGTCATCTAATTCTAATTTATAATTTAAGTTATAGGTTCCTGAATTAGATTTCGTTTTAGCTTCGTTTGGAGCATTCGTTACTAATGTATTTGCAATGGTAACTTTGGTTAACCCAATAGCAGTATTATCACTAAAATTTTGAGTAGTGTAAAAAGACAAAGTGTTTTTATCATTTAAATAAACATCGGCACCAGCTTTTATCAAATGTGAATCTCTGTCAGAATCAAAAGTAAACTCTTGTAAAGATGGTGTTGCACCAGTACGATTAACGTGACCAAAATTATCGTTCTTACCAGTATTATATCCGTAATTTCCAAAAAAGTTTACTTTCCCTGTTTTATAATTCATATTTAACGAACCGTTAAACCTAGTGTTTTCACCTTGGGTTAAGCCAGTATCAATACTTCCGTTAAATCCTTGGTTGGCATTTTTATGTAAAACAATATTAATTATACCACTCATCCCCTCAGGATTATATTTAGCAGAAGGGTTAGTGATTAATTCAACTTGTTTTATAGAAGTAGAAGGAATTTGTTTAAGTAAATCAGCAACGCTAATATTTGATGGTTTTCCATCAACTAAAACACGTACGTTTTCATTGCCTCTTAAGCTAATGTTTCCAGTTTGTGAATCAACACTTACTGATTGCACATTGTTTAGTAATTCAGATGCAGTTGTTCCTGCTGAGGTTAAATCTTTCCCAACATTAATTACTTTACGATCAATTTTCTGAACAACTGTAGAAGTTTCTGCAACTACAACCACTTCATCTAATTGCGCAGTATCTTCTGCTAAAGCTATAGTTCCTAAATTATGTGTTGCATTTTGACGGGTAAAGGTTATTTTTCTAGAAACAGTTTTGTATCCAATGTATTGAATTTCGATAATGTTTTCTCCAGCAGGAATTTTATTAACATTAAATACTCCTTGGTCATTTGTAATTCCACCAGTTAAAACATTATTTGCGTTATCTTTAACAATAATATTTACATACGGCAATTTTTCTTTTGTAATTTGATCGGTAATTATACCATTTATGACACCTACTTTGGGGCCGCTGTTTTGTGCAAATGCTATAGATATAAATAACAGATGAGTTAATAGTATTAATTTTTTCATTTTAATTGATTTTTATGATTGATGATTTTGTAATAGTTTTGTTTACTAGACGACTATTATATTGATATGTTACAGGATTAAATTTCATTAACACTAATTTAACAAATGAGTAAAAAGACATTAGTTTTCGGTGCTTCACTAAAGGAAACACGGTATTCTTATTTAGCAATTCAGAAGTTGTTGAAACATAGGCAAGAAGTTGTTGCGTATGGATTAAGACAAGGGAAAATAGTTGAAATAATCATTGATACAGAGTTGAAGTTATATACTAAAATTGATACTATAACATTATATATGAATCCGGTAAGGCAGGAGGAATATTATGATTATTTAATAAGCCTAAAACCAAATAGAATTTTGTTTAATCCTGGGACTGAAAACCCAGAGTTTTACAAGTTATTAAAACAGCATAATATTAAATTTGAAGAAGCGTGTACTTTAGTATTACTATCAACAAATCAGTATTAAAATCAATATTATAATGAGAAACTCCCAGTTTAAAAACATTTTTTAAACTGGGAGTTTTATGTATTGCTAATTAGTAGTTAACTAACTGCTTAGTGTTGGTGTCCGTGAGCACCATGAACGTGACCATGTTCTACTTCTTCAGTAGTAGCATCTCTCATTTCAACAATCTTACCTGTAAAGTGTAAGTCTTGATCTGCTAATAAGTGATTTACATCAACAGTAATTGTTTCTTCGTTAATAGATACAATTTTACCAGGAATTACGTTTTCGTTCTGGTCTTGTAAAGGTAATACGTTACCTACTTCAACTTCAGGAATTAATTTTCCTTCGTTCATAAACATGTCTTGAGCAAGTTCTATAACTGCTTCTTCTTTACGTGTACCGTATGCATTTTCTGATTTTATTCCAAAAGAGAATGTATCTCCTTCTTTTAAATCAGCAACATTTGCTTCAAATTCTGGTATCATTTGTCCTAATCCAGATAAGAACGCTAAAGGCTCTTTTCCTTCTGTTGATTCGATTAATTCTCCAGTAGCAGTATCTTTATGTAAGTTATACTCTACGGCAATTGCTTTGTTTGTTACTTCGATCATGTAAATAAATTTTCGGCAAAAGTAGTATTTAATTGGAGTTTAATGAAATAGATTGCAACTTAATTCGTTTAATTCGCCACTAAACTCCCTTTTTTGCGAATTAGTGCTAATCCAATGAAAGTTAACAATCCGTTTAAAATTAAAATGAAGAACCCGAATTCAAAGCCAAACCATTTTAAACTATTCACACTTATCACGTAAGATAGAATTGGTGATATGATAGCAATTATTGGAACAAGCTTATCTTTTATATTCCATTTAGTAAACATACCAAATGCATATAAACCTAATAAAGGTCCGTAAGTATATCCAGCAAACTTGAATAGTTTAGCAATAACACTAACATCTTTTAGAATGTATTTAAATGCGATAATCACTAAGATTAAAACAATAGAAATTAGAATATGAATTTGTTTTCTGATTCTGACTTGTTTTTCAGTATCGTACTTTTTTTCAATATCTAATATATCAATACTAAATGATGTAGTTAAGGATGTTAATGCGCTGTCTGCACTACTATAGGCTGCAGCAATTAACCCAAGCAGAAAGAAAATAAATACCCCAACTCCTAAATGATTTTTAGCTAGTAAGGCAAACAAATCATCTTTGTGGGCATCAATACCATTTT
>JAWUYQ010000076.1:0-9999 GCA_034110725.1 Flavobacteriaceae bacterium | reverse complement strand
AAACGATCTTTATGCTCGTTTATGTAGTTTTTAATATTGTTCATTGCTCAGATTTTTAGAGCTTCAAAAGTACTAAAAATAGTATTCATATTTTTTTAAAGATTTTTATTTGATTATTACAAGGAATATGTATATTTGCAGTCCTTAATAGCGGGCGTGGTGGAATTGGTAGACACGCTAGATTTAGGATCTAGTGCCGCGAGGTGTGAGAGTTCGAGTCTCTCCGCCCGTACAACCTTAAAGAGTTAAAATGTTTTTACATTTTAACTCTTTTTTTATGCCCTAAATATTCGTTACTTTTATAAAGTAATTGCTTATATTTGCAGCAAATTCTTAAAAAAAATTAAAGAATGTCGATTAAAGATTTATATTCAAGCGGATTTGTTGATAGGAACCAAGGTCATTTTGCTGCCATAGTTCGTGTTGCATTAAGCGATGGTAGAATTGTTGAAGAAGAGAAAATATTTTTACAACGTTTAGCTAATAAGTTAAACATTGGAGAAGTTGCTTATTCTGAAATTTTAGAAAACCCAACAAATTACCCAATAAACCCTCCTACTACTTATAACAGAAGGTTAGAGCGTTTATTTGATTTGGTACGTATTGTATATGTTGATTTAGATATTAAAGAAAAACAAATAACAATGCTTGAGCGTATTGGTGTAGGTTTAGGATTTGCTCCTTCAAATGTTGAATATATCGTTCGAAAAGCATTACAATTAATTGGAGATGGTGTTTTAGATTTAGATACTTTTTCTGATGAAATTAAAAACATGAATAGATAAGAAACCTTATTTATTTTATCATATTAAAAACCACGCTATTTGCGTGGTTTTTTTGTTTGTAGATTTACGAAATTGGCTTCATCTTTTTAAATCTAATTTTACAAATTCAAAAAAAAATCGTAACTTATTAACCCTAAATCTTTTACTCTAATACATTTCAATTAAGCTTACAATGTATAGTAATCGTATTTTAACACATCTCATTTTATTTATTCCCTGTATTTTACTTGGGCAAGTTAGCGGTTGTCCTGAAGTTAAAATTACAGATATTAGTGAAAACGAAACAATTTATATCAGTTGTAATTCTCAAGATGGCTGTGTTAATTTGGTTGCTAATTATCCAGAAACGGGAACCCCAACAAGTTATGACATAGCTCAAATTGAATACACTCCTGAGTTTCCTTTTTCAGGTTTAGCAAATCCAATAAGTGTAAATGTAGATGATGTTTGGTCAGATCCAAAAGTAATTCTTCCATTTAATTTTTGCTTTTACAACCAAGAATATTCTGAAGCGGTTGTAAGTTCTAATGGTGCAATTTCTTTTGACTTAGGAAACATAAACGATAATGGTTTTACTGATGATGCTGACGAATGTTCCTGGGAGTTTAATTTAAGTATTCCTAATCAACAATTTCCAAATACCGCTGAACCTAAAAAAATATTAAATGCTATTTACGGTGTTTATCATGATATTGACCCCAGTGTTGGCGGACAAATAGGTTGGGAATTATTTGGAGATTTTCCTTGTAGACAATTGGTAGTAAGTTATTATCAAGTGCCTTTATTTGATTGTGAATCTATTAATTCTACTTTTCAAATGGTATTATATGAATCCACTAATATTATAGATGTATATATTGAAAATAAATCAACTTGCCCTAATTGGAATAACGGAAATAGTGTTTTAGGTATTCAAAATGCAACAGGAACACAAGGTTTATCACCTTCTGGTCGAAATACAAGTAGTTGGACTACCCAAAACGAAGCTTGGAGAATTACTCCTTCTGGCCCATCAAACACACAAATAACGTGGTATGATGATGCAACTGGTGCTATTTTAGCTACCAATCAAAACGAAATTACCGTTTGCCCTACTTCTGTTCATAACTACAGAGCAGAAGTGTTGTACACCCTTTGTGACGGAAATACAATACTTTCTAGTGATATAACAACTGTAGAATATACCGACACTGTTTTTTCTGAACCACCAATAGAACTTGTTATTTGTGATATGGACGGTGTTAGAGACGGAAATACAACTATAGATTTATCCATATTTAACAACGAGTTAGTAACTGAATTAAATAGCATTAACTCGTATGTTATCTCATACCACCTATCTCAACAAGATGCAATAGACAATATCGCCCCAATTATCTCCCCTACATCATTTATTAATATTGACAATCCAGAAATTATTTTTGGCCGTATTGAGGATGCCAATTTAAACTGCGTTGTAATAAAAGAAATAATCATTACAGTTTCTGCAGGACCAATAAATTTTGATGCAAATGTTGTTTCTGAAACTTTTGCAGATACACATCAAATTTTAGCAACAGCAAATGGAATTGATCAATACTTATTTAGCTTAGATGAAGGAGAATTTCAAACTAGTGGTTTTTTTGATAATATCAACGCCGGTTTACACACCATTACAATTACAGATAGTAATTTCTGTTTTAAAGAAGTAGTGGAATTAGTAATTATAGATTATCCTAAATTCTTCACGCCTAACGGAGACGGTATTAATGATTGTTGGAATATTAGCCATGTAGAAGAATTGGTTTTTGCTAACATTACCATATTTGATCGTTTTGGAAAAGAACTATTTCAATTTGATCAAAACAGTAAAGGATGGGATGGACTCTATAAAGGAAATCCGCTACCATCAAATGATTATTGGTTTAAAGTATTGTACTCCGAAAAGAAGCCTAAAGGTGTACAGCGAGAGTTTATCGCTCATTTTTCTATAAAAAGATAAAAGCCAGTTCAATCGAACTGGCTTTTTAATATTTAAATCTATAGTATAATGACTATCCTACTAAGTTGATAATCTTCCCAGGAACTATAATTACTTTTTTAGGTGTTCTACCGTCCAATTGTTTTTGAGTACGTTCATCTGCCATAACAGTTTTTTCAATGTCGTCTTTACCCATATCTAAAGGTAACTCTAACATAAAACGCATTTTACCGTTAAAGGATACTGGATAGTTTTTACTACTCTCTACCAAATGCTTTTCATCGAATATTGGGAAAGCAGCTTCTGACACAGAATTAGTACTTCCTAATTGCGCCCATAACTCTTCTGCAATATGTGGAGCATAAGGAGCCATTAACACTGCTAATGGTTCTAATATTTCTTTAGCACTACATTTTTGAGCAGTTAACTCATTCACACAAATCATAAAAGTTGACACTGACGTATTGAAAGAGAAATTCTCAATGTCCTCAGATACCTTTTTAATAGTTTTATGTAATGTCTTTAAATTTTCTTTTGTCGGTTCAGCATCAGTAACTTTTAATCCGTTATCATCCACATACAGTTTCCATAATTTCTTTAAGAAATTATGAACTCCAGTAATACCAGCAGTATTCCAAGGTTTTGCTTGCTCTAATGGTCCTAAAAACATTTCGTACAAACGTAATGTATCCGCTCCATAACGCTCACAGATTTCATCTGGGTTAACGACGTTATATTTAGACTTCGACATTTTCTCTACTTCACGACCTACTTTAAGAGTCCCGTCATCTTCTGTTATAAACTTTGCATTAGCATAATATGCTCTCCAGTTTTTAAACCCATCAATATCTAATTCATCCGAAGCGTTTACTAAAGCAACATCTACGTGTTTTGGGGCTAATTGTATCTCTTCACAAGCACTGATTTCTGAATTAGGAAAAATTTCATTTAAAGTCTTTTCATAAAAACTTTTAGTTTTCTCAATTTCCTCAACATCTCCTTTTACAATTTTATCATACTTTGATTTCGTGATAAAAAAACTAGGCATTTTATCTGAATTCATGCCAAAATCACCTTCTCCATTTGATTGAGTCATCCATGAAAATTCATAAACAAAAGCCGATGTCCCCAAAATCATTCCTTGATTGATCATCTTCTTGAAAGGTTCATCTACTGATAAGAATCCTCTATCGTGTAAAAACTTTGTCCAGAAACGAGAATACAATAAATGTCCTGTAGCATGCTCAGAACCTCCTATGTATAAATCTACATTACCCCAATAATCAAGCATTTCTTTGTTTGCAAACTCACCTTCATTTTGTGAATCCATATAACGGAACATATACCATGAACTTCCTGCCCAACCTGGCATTGTATTCAATTCTAATGAAAAAACAGTTTCATTATTAATTTTGTCATTAGAAACTACTTCGTTTGTAGTAGTACACCAAGCCCAATCTGTTGCATTTCCTAATGGTGGTTCACCAGTTTCGGTTGGTAAATACTTTTCTACTTCTGGTAATTTAATTGGTAAATGAGCTGCATCAATCATTTGAGGCATTCCATCTTTATAATATACCGGGAAAGGTTCTCCCCAATAACGTTGGCGAGAAAAAACAGCATCACGCAAACGGTATTGCGTTTTTCCTATTCCTTGTCCTAATTCTTCTAATTTATATATCGCTAGTTTTCCTGCTTTTTTAGCATTCAATCCGTTTAAGAAATCAGAATTAGCAATTTTTACTGATTTATCCGCATTGGCTGCTTCTGAAATATCAACTCCCTCTAAAATATTAGGAATAGCAATATCAAAATGCTTAGCGAAATCATAATCACGTTGATCCCCACAAGGAACCGCCATAACTGCTCCGGTACCATAACTTGCCAATACATAATCACCTATCCAAACTGGAATAGACTCTTTTGTAAACGGATGTTCTGCATACGCTCCTGTAAACACACCTGAAATGGTTTTTACATCGGCCATACGTTCACGTTCACTACGTTTTGAAGTAGATTCAATATATGCATTTACAGCATCTTTTTGTTCGTTAGTTACAATTTGAGAAACTAACTCATGTTCTGGCGCTAAAGTCATAAACGACACACCGAAAATTGTATCAGGACGTGTAGTAAACACCTCAATAGTAGCATCATGATCATTTACATTAAATGTCACTGACGCTCCTACGGATTTTCCTATCCAATTGCGTTGAATTTCTTTTATAGAATCTGTCCAGTCTAAACTATCTTGATTGTAATCTATTCCGTTTAATAAACGTTCTGCATAAGCAGAAATGCGCATAGACCATTGCGTCATTTTTTTACGCACAACTTCATGTCCTCCACGTTCAGAAACGCCGTTTACAATTTCATCGTTTGCTAAAACTGTTCCTAAAGCAGGACACCAGTTTACTTCCGTTTCTGCTAAAAATGTTAAACGGTATTGTAATAATATTTGTTGTTGTTCTTTATCTGAAAAAGCATTCCATGCTTCAGCAGTAAATGATTGTATATCCTCATCACAAACAGCATTTACAGTTGTGTTTCCAGAAGTTTCAAATAGTGCTATTAACGTAGCAATATCTTCTGCTTTTTTAGAATCGTTATTATACCATGAATTATACAACTGAATGAAGATCCATTGGGTATGTTTATAATAATCAGCATTTGAGGTACGTACTTCACGAGCCCAATCAAAAGAGAACCCGATTTTATCCAATTGCTCTCTATAACGAGTAACATTAGTTTCTGTCGTTACCGCAGGATGCTGACCTGTTTGTATGGCATATTGTTCTGCAGGTAAACCAAAACTATCATATCCTTGCGGATGCAATACATTAAATCCTTGATGACGTTTGTAACGCGCATATATATCACTTGCAATATATCCTAATGGATGCCCAACATGTAATCCTGCTCCCGAAGGATAAGGAAACATATCTAGTACATAATACTTTGGTTTATCAGTACTATTTGAAGCTTTGAACGTTTGGTTTTCTGCCCAATACTTTTGCCACTTGGCTTCTATTTCGTTGAAATTATATTGCATTGCTGTGTTTTTTATAGTGCAGCAAATTTACTCTTAAACTTCGAAAGCTAAAAGTTTAGTTAATTTAATTATCAGTTCTTTATACTTTTAGTATTTTTACCTTTTACTTACACTTATTTTATGAGCAAATCTTTTGATAAATATCAAAAAAGACGGTTAATATCATCTTACTTCTCTGTAATAATCAGTATTACTTTAGTACTTTTTTTACTAGGAATATTAGGGATGTTACTTATCAATGCTCGAAAAGTTGAAACACATTTTAAAGAACAAATTGCCTTATCTATTGACTTAAAGGAAAATGTAAAGGAAATTGAAATTGCGCAACTTCAAAAGAATTTAAAACTTTCTGACTACGTTAAATCAACTCGTTTTATTTCAAAAGAAGAAGCTGCTGAAATTGCTCAAGTAGAAAACGGAGAAAAATTCATGGACTTTATTGGTTATAATCCGTTTCAAAATTCCATTGATGTATACCTAAATAGCGAATTTGTTACACTAAATAAACTAGAAGAAATAAAAACTGATTTACTGCAAAAAAGCTATGTTGATGAAGTTCGATATGATGTAGACTTAGTTTCATTAATGAATAAAAACGTAAAACGCATTAGCTTTTGGCTGATAGTTATAAGTGTTATTTTCGCATTTATTGCCATGTTGTTAATCAATAGTTCTATCCGATTAGCCGTGTATTCTAAACGATTTATCATAAAAACCATGCAAATGGTTGGTGCTACAAAACACTTTATTAGAAGACCTTTTATTTGGAAAAGCATTCGTTTAGGAATATTAGGATCACTACTTGCTGTTGCAGGATTAGTAGTAGTTGCTTATTATTTAGACAAAAATTTACCTGAATTAAACTTATTATCAAACCCTACGCTGTTTGCATCATTATGCTTGGGAGTTGTGGTATTAGGAATCATGATTACATGGATTAGCACCTTTTTTGCTACCCAGCGTTTCCTAAACTTAAAAACAGACGATTTATACTAGCCTATAATTGGGCCTTAAATACAGTACACTACTATGAGTAAAGAACAAAAACCAGACTTCATCTTTAAAAAAGCAAACTACAAGCTTATGTTTATTGGCTTGGCTGTAATTGCCATTGGCTTTATATTAATGTCTGGTGGTGGAAGTGACGACCCAAATGTTTTTAATCCGGAGATTTATAATTTTCGCCGTATTCGTTTAGCACCTACATTGGTGTTAATAGGTTTTGGAATTCAAGTCTATGCCATTCTTTTTAACAATAAGAAGAAGAAAGAAGATTAAATGGAAATTATCAAAGCAATTATCCTTGGACTTATTCAAGGATTAACAGAGTTTTTACCAGTATCTTCTTCAGGTCATTTAGAACTTGGAAAAGCAATTTTAGGAGATACTTCTGTAGGAGAAGAAAGTCTGATATTTACAGTCGTATTACATTTTGCAACGGCATTAAGTACGGTTGTTATTTTCAGAAAAGACATTTTTGATCTTGTAAAAGGGTTACTTCAATTTAAATGGAACGAAGAAACTCAATTTGTATTTAAAATTGGGTTATCAATGATTCCTGCTGTTTTTATAGGCTTATTTTTTGAAGAGGAATTAGAACAACTATTTGGAGGAAGTGTTCTATTGGTCGGTTTTATGTTATTAATTACTGGTTTGTTATTGTTTTTAGCTGACAGAGCTACAGACACTACCAAAAATGTAACCATACCAAATTCAATATTAATTGGAGTTTCACAAGCCATAGCAATGCTCCCAGGAATTTCACGTTCTGGAGCAACCATATCAACCTCTGTTTTATTAGGCGTAGATAAAACTAAAGCTGCACGGTTTTCATTTTTAATGGTAGTTCCATTAATATTTGGAAAGATTGCTAAAGATGTTTTAGGAGGAGAGATTTCATTTGAATCACATCAAATTGTTCCTTTATCTGCTGGTTTTATTGCTGCATTTGTTTCAGGATTATTTGCGTGTACATGGATGATATCCTTAGTAAAGAAAAGTAAACTTTCTTACTTTGCATATTACTGTTTTATCGTTGGTACTATTGCTATTATTTATACACTATTGAATTAAGAAGATGACTGCTGAAGAATTTAAATCCGGACAAATATTATTGATTGACAAGCCATTAACTTGGAGTTCTTTTCAAGCGGTAAATAAAGTGCGATGGGTAATTAGAAAAGCCTTTGACATTAAAAAAATAAAAGTTGGTCATGCTGGAACTTTGGATCCGTTAGCAACTGGCTTATTAGTTATTTGTACTGGTAAATTCACCAAACGTTTGAGTGAATTTCAAGGGCAAATAAAAGAATACACTGGAGAAATTACTTTAGGAGGAACTACACCATCCTATGACTTAGAAAGTGAAGTAACGGAAACGTTCCCTACTGATCATATAACAGAGGAAATGATTCATGAAACTACCAAACAATTTATTGGTGATATTCAACAAATGCCACCTGTTTTTTCTGCTTTAAAGAAAGATGGAAAACGTTTGTATGAATATGCTAGAAATAATGAAGAGGTAGTAATAACACCTAGACAAGTAAATATTTCGGAATTTGAAATCACAAAAATTGATTTACCTAAGGTAGAATTCAGAGTTGTTTGTAGCAAAGGAACTTATATTCGTTCTTTAGCTTTTGATTTTGGAAAAGCAGTTCAATCTGGAGGACATTTATCAGAATTACGTCGCACCAAAATAGGTGATTTTCATACTGATAATGCTATTTGCCCTATTGCGTTTGAAAAACTGTATTTAGGTGACGTAGAGGAATAAATTATTTTAGAAAACGTCACTTCGGGTGTTTTGATGAAGCTTTAGCGGAAACAAAATGTATCGAGAAGTCTATCGTTACCAACAAGTTCTCGATACAATTTTCTTCTATCGTCGAAAACCACTCGAACTGACGTTTTTTTCAACAATAGCAAACCTTAATATTTAACCTAACAAGTCGACCAAATCATTCACTGCATTTTGACCTTTATCTTTGGTGTACCACAACTGCAAGTCTTTTTTAAATTCTGGAGTTAACGCACCATAAGTGTTTTTATATTCGGCAACCATTTTAGTTGCTTCACTTGGTCTTGGTCCAAAAGTGTTTAATATCTCTTTCGTTTTTTTATCAACCATTATTAATTTTGGTATTGCTCTACCTCCATTAGTTAAATACTGATCCATCAATTCCAAGTTGTCATCACGGAGTGCAATTTTTAAATCAATATTATCATTCAAACTTGCTATTTTGTGTGCAAATGGCAATATTTGAGCAGCATCACCACACCAACTTTCAGTAAGTACAATCCATTCTACTGGCTTATCGTATGCTTTTACTTTTTCAATAAGCAACTCATTAATCACTCCTTTTTTATCCAAACGTTGCATACGCTTGTTGTTTAACAATGAATACTGAGTTAATGCTTCCGATTGAATAGCTCCAGTTGATTTTCCTTCTTCAACTAAAGTCTCTACTAATGCTCTGTATTTTGGATATGTCATCATATGCTTAAAATTTTATAACTAATTCTTCGACGTAAAAAATATACAGACCTTACTTTTGTATCTTTAACTCAATATAAATTTATTAAATAAAATAGCATGGAAAAAATAAGATGTGGTTGGTGCGAAGGAAACGAAATTTACGAACAATACCATGATTTAGAGTGGGGAGTTCCGGTACGTGACGACCAACAATTATTTGAGTTTTTAATTTTGGAGACTTTTCAAGCTGGATTGAGTTGGATTACTATTTTAAAAAAGCGTGAAAATTTCAGACTCGCTTTTGATTTTTTCGATTATAAAAAGGTAGCTGCTTATAAGGAAGATAAGTATGAAGAGTTGATGCAAAATGCAGGAATCATTAGAAACAAACTAAAGATAAGATCAGCTATTACCAATGCACAATTATTTATGGAAGTGCAAAAAGAGTTTGGGAGTTTTTCTGAATATATTTGGAGTTTCACCAACGGAAAGCCAATTACAAATGCTTTTAAAACCTTAGCTGAAGTTCCAGCAACTACAGAATTATCAGATACTATCTCTAAAGCATTAAAAAAACGTGGATTTAAGTTTGTAGGGTCTACAGTTATTTACGCACATATGCAGGCTACAGGTATGGTAAACGACCATATCACCAGTTGTTTTAGATATCAGGAAGTGTAAAAAACATATCAGAATAAAAAACCTCCTCAATTAAAATTAA
>JAWUYQ010000075.1:0-21236 GCA_034110725.1 Flavobacteriaceae bacterium | reverse complement strand
TGTTGATTATGGGGAAGCTAGCTTAAAAAATTATAGAGTTGCAGGTGGAACACAAAGAGCTATGTGTATCGGATTTGAGTATAGAGATCCTAAATATTGGTGGGTTGGTGCTACAGCTAACTTTTTCTCAAATGCATACTTAGATGTTTCTTCTATTATTAGAACGAAGAACTTTCAGTTAGATCAAGATGGAATTCCTATTAATGATTATGACCCGGTTGTAGCAAAGGAATTATTGAAGCAGGAGAAATTTGATGATTACATGTTAGTGAATCTTGTTGGTGGTAAATCTTTTAAATTCGGTAAAAAATACATTGGTTTTTTCGCAAGTGTTAATAATGTATTTAACCAAACGTATAAAACAGGTGGATATGAACAAAGTAGAAACGGAAACTATACTAGTGTTTTAGCTGAAAGTCAAAGAGAAACGAAAGTATTTGGTCCTAAATACTGGTTTGGTAGAGGTACTACCTATTATATGAATGTTTATCTTAGGTTTTAATTAATAAAAATAAAATTGAAATGACCGAAATTAAGTTTCGTCTCATTAAATAACATTAAAAATAATTACAATGAAAAATATATTCAAAATAGTAACAGTTTTCCTTTTTATAGGAGTATTTACAGCATGTGTACAGGATGATGATTATTCAATTCCTGGTGATTTAGGTGTAGTAGAGAATTTAAAATTAAATGAATTACTTACTAACTCTGATTATCAAGAAGTATCCATTCAATATGTTAAAGATTTATATGTAAATGGTGAAGTTCATACAGTAACTTCAGATATTTATGTGAAAGGATATGTATCTTCTTCTGATGAATCTGGAAACTTCTACAAAGAGTTTTTCTTACAAGATGACCCAACTAACCCAACAGTAGGTATTAAGATACTAGTAGATTTATCAGATACTTTTGCTAAGTTTAATTTAGGTAGAGAGGTATATGTAAACTTAAAAGGATTATATATTGGTGAATCTAAAAATGGTGATGGTGTTACTTCAATAGGTGGAGCTGTTGATGTTGATGAAGTAGATGGTATATCAGAAAACAGAGCACAAGTACAATTATTGCGTTCGGATGTAACTAATCAGTTAACTGCGTTACCTGTTACTTTTTCACAAATTAATGCATCACACGTAGGTATTTATGTTATTGTAGCTGATGCACAATTTGCATCAAATATTGCAGGAACTGATCCTTTTGTAAGTCCTTATGATGATTTTGATTCTCAAAGAACTATGGAGTCTTGTGAAGGATTTGGATATACAAATTTTATTTTAGAATCTAGTACTTTTGCAAGCTTTAAGGATTTTGCTTTACCAGCAGGAGGTGGAACAATTGCTGCTGTAGTTTCAAAAGACTATTATGGTGATAACTTTGTATTAGCATTAAATACTATTAATGATGTAAATATGAATGATGCAAGATGTACTCCATTAGATATTAATGATTTTACTACTATTTTTAGTGAAGATTTTGATACTGCTGTAAATAATACCGATTTAGACATTGCAGACTGGACTAATTTTGCAGAAGAAGGATCTAGAGTTTGGAGAGAAAAAACATATAGTGGTAATGGTTACGCTGAGTTAAGTGGTTTTGGGTCAGGAGATGTATCAAATATCGCTTGGTTGGTTTCACCAGGGATTGATATGGATGCTCAGAATAATGAATTTTTAAACTTTAAAACAGCGCAACATCACTTAGATGATGATGTAAATAATACATTAGAGGTATTTGTGTCTACAGATTATAATGGAGCAGATGTTTTAGGGGCTACTTGGGTTCCTGTTTTAGCTAATACAGCTTCTGAGGGTAGTTCTTGGTATGACTTTATTGATTCAGGATTAATTGATGTTTCAGGATACACAGGAACAATGTATGTTGCTTTTAAATATACTGGTTCTGGTACAGACACTTCGTTAGATGGGTCTTATCAAGTAGAAGACTTTACGATGTTAGCAAACTAATTATTTGCTTTTAAACTAATTTCATAAAAAAAACCTCCTTCGTTTTGAAGGAGGTTTTTTTATGCGATAAATTTAACCAATATATTCAAATTGTTTTCCAGGGTGTGGTCTAATAACTCCTTTTAATTCTAAATTCAGTAAGGTTGAAGAAATTGAGTAGATGGGTAACTGACAGGAGATTGAAATCGTATCTAAATCTACTTTATCTTTTCCTTTTAGGAAGTTTACAATTGTTTCTTCAGTTTCATTTAGTTCAATGAAAAGTTGCGGTTGTATAGGTTTAACTGTGCTGTTTTCTGTGTCCCAATTAAGCATATAGATAATATCTGCTGCAGATGTCACTAATTGTGCTCTTTGTAGCTTAATCAGGTTGTTTGTACCTATGCTTAGCTTGTCTTCAGGTCTACCAGGTGTAGCAAAAACTTCCCTATTGTAGGAATTGGCAATGTCAGCAGTAATTAAACTCCCACCTTTTTCTGCGCTTTCAATCACTAAGGTTGCTTCGGATAGTCCGGCAATAACTCTATTTCGTTTTATAAAATTTTCTCTATCTGGATTTGAAGTACTCCAGAATTCAGTAACAAACCCGCCATTGTTTTCAACCTCATGGATGTGTTTTTTATGGACTTTTGGATAAATCTGATTCAATCCGTGTGCTAAGCATCCTATAGTTTGTAAATTGTTTTTTATAGCAGATTTATGAGCAGTAATATCAGTTCCGTATGCAAAACCTGAAATTATAACCGGATTTAATATACTCAATTCCTCTATTATCTGTTCACATAATATTTTTCCGTAATTCGTAATGTTTCTAGTACCTACAATGCTAATAGTTTTCTGTTGTTTTAAATCAATGTTGCCGCTATGGAATAAAATAATTGGTCCGTCAACGCAATTTTTTAATCGGTTTGGATAATCTTCTTCTTGAAAATACCAATGTCCAATATTGTTTTTTTCTAAGTAGTTAAGTTCTTTTTCAGCATTAATTAATAGCGAGGAATCTTGAAGTGATTTTGCAATAAAGCTCCCAATTCCGTTTATGGATTGTAGTATAGTTGATTTTTCTTTAAATATTTCTTCAGGTGATCCACAATGTTGTAGGAGTTTTTTAGCGGTAATATCGCCAATTTTTGAAGCCTTTTGTAAAGCAAGTATATATAGTAATTGTTGTTGGTTCATTTAATAGGTTGGTTATCAGTTTAAAGTTACCGAATTTTTCTGATTGTTAATAACTATTGTATAACCGAATTGCTTCTTTTTTAAAAAAACGTAAATTTGTTCTACAACCAATCAATATTTTTCAATGGCATTAACAAATTACATTAGCGATTTATTATACAGATATGAATGTGTTATTGTTCCAGAATTTGGAGCGTTTTTAACTCAGAAACATAATGCTGTAATAGATGCAACTACAAATGTATTTTTGCCGCCAAGAAAAGTAATTTCTTTTAATGAGCAGTTAAAACAGAATGATGGTTTATTAGCAAATCATATTGTAGGAACTAATCAATGTTCATATACAGAAGCAGTTAAAAAAATCACTGATTATGTTATTGATATAAAAGGAAAATTAGTAATTGGTGAATCCGTGTTGTTTGCGAAAATCGGTCACTTTTCATTAAATACTGAAGGGAAACTACAATTTTCTCCACTAGAAGAAGTTAATTATTTAACTACTGCTTTCGGATTACAGTCAACATATAAGCTGCCTGTTTTACGAGAAGTGTATAAAGAAGAGGTTGCTATTTTAGAAGAAAAAGCACCAATTGCATTTATTCCAGAAACTAGAGTTAAGGCTAAACGATCTTATTTAAAATATGCAGCAATTGCTGTTGTTGCTTTGGGGTTGTCAGGTGTTATAGGGAATCAAGTGTATACTAATCAAATGGAAGAAATAGCTTCGCACAATGATTTAAAAACTTTAGAGATTGAAAAAACAGCTTACCAAAGAGCTTCTTTTTTTGATGTGAGTCCAATTGAGGTTCCTGAAGTAATATTTAATATTGCTGTAGAGAAAAAGCAAATTGGAAGTTACCACATTATTGCAGGAGCTTTCCGTTTTGAGGAAAATGCTGACAAGAAAGTTGAACAACTTCAAGAGGCTGGGTTTTCTGCTAGGAAAATTGGTCAAAATAAATATGGATTGCATCAAGTTGTGTATGCAAGTATTATTGATAAAGCAGAAGCATTAACTAGATTAAAGTCTATTAAAAAATCGCACAATTCTAGTGCGTGGTTATTAGTAAAAAAAATGGACTAACCCACCAGTGGAACTGTTTATAATTTTACTTTTGAATAATGGCTAATAGAAAATTTTGATTAAGAAACATTAGTTATTTTATTAAAAAAAAACCTTTAAAATAGTATTTACTTTTACCTTTGCTGAAAAATTGCAATATGAAGGCAAAGCATCCTATAGATTCACTTACCACTGTTACTGATTTAGTATTACCAGGAGAAACAAATCCGTTAAATAATTTATTTGGAGGAGAGTTACTAGCTCGTATGGATCGTGCTGCAAGTATTGCGGCTAGGAGACATTGCAGGCGTATTGTAGTAACTGCATCAGTAAATCATGTTGCTTTTAATAAAGCGGTTCCAACAGGAAGTGTAGTAACTATTGAAGCAAAAGTATCAAGAGCATTTACTAGTTCAATGGAGGTGTATATTGATGTGTGGATTGAAGACAGGGAGTCTGGATTGCGTACTAAAGCAAATGAAGGTATTTATACTTTTGTTGCAGTAGATGAAACAGGAACACCAATTAAAGTCCCAGCAATTGATCCTCAATCTGATTTAGAAAAAGAACGCTTTGAAGGAGCATTACGTCGTAAACAATTGAGTTTAATTTTAGGAGGAAGAATGAAACCTACTGACGCTTTGGAATTAAAGGCTTTGTTTTTAGGAGAATAAAAATATAAATTGAATAACACGAAATAGGGGGAACTATAAATGTAGTTTCCCCTATTTCGTGTTTACTTTTTAAGGTGTAACATTGTGAAAATTAACTAGTTTTTAAAATTGTATGTTTTATTTGGAGTTACACAGTAGTCTAACGGAATATCACCTTCAAAAGCATCAGTTATTAAATCCTCAGTAGCTTCAAAAAAAGAAACCCCAATTTTAATGCAATCAGAGGTGCTTTTGTTTAACATATTGTCATAAAAGCCTTTGCCATAACCAACTCTATTTCCTTTCTCGTCAAAAGCTAATAGAGGAATAAATACTACATCCAGTTTATTGTTAGGGACTTCAATACCATCAACAGGTTCAGGAATATTGTATTTATTCTTCATTATTTTAGTATTGTCAGTCAATAAGTAGTTGATCAACTCTAAGGTTTCAAAGTTGCTTTTTGGTATAACTACCTCTTTGTCTTTTGCGTGTAAAATATGTAAAATATATTCTGTTTGAACTTCTTTTTGCTCTTCAATACTTAAAAACAAATGATAGTATGTTTTTTTCCAAATAGGAAGTTTTAATAATTGATTAGCTATTTGCAAACTCAACTCGTCAATTTCTGAAAGCGATAATTCGTTGCGTTTGGATTTGTATATTTTTCTAAGGTTAGTTTTTAGCATTGATAAGTATTAAGTTATTTCAATAAACAACAAAACCTTCTGTTTTACGAGAAGGTTTTAAAATATTCAGAAATTCTAAAGAATAACTATTCTTTAGAATCGTTAACCTTCTTAGTTTCTTCTTCTTCCTCTTCTTCTTTGGTTGCTTTTTTGAATTCTTTAATTCCACCACCTAGACCTTTCATTAATTCAGGGATTTTCTTTCCACCGAAAAGTAATAGTATTGCTATTCCGATAATTACCATTGAACCTGGACCTGGCATTCCTAAAAATATATTTAATGAAATCATAATTTATGTAATTTTGAATAACAAATTTACTAAGAAAAGTTGAAAACAAACGTTTAAAAGTTAATTTTAGTGCTGCAAGGATTATATTTGTACTATTATGACGAGTAAAAAGCAAAAATTAAAACAAAAGTTACTGAGTAAATACCGTTTGGTGATTTTAAATGACAATACTTTTGAGGAAAAAATTTCCTTTAATCTTACTCGTTTAAATGTTTTTGTAACCTCTGGGTTTTCTATTATCGCGTTAATTGGATTAACGACAGTTCTAATAGCGTTTACACCTTTACGGGAGTATATTCCAGGCTATTCTTCAACAAAATTAAGAAACGAAGCTCATAAACTTGCTAATAAAGCTGATTCACTTCAAGTAAAATTACAAATAAATAAAAAGCAATTAAATAGTATTCGTAAGGTACTTACAGGTAATGTATTTCCTTTAGATAGCGTGAATAATATAAAAGAAAACACAACTATTGATGAGGCTTTTATTTCTGTTCCAACTTCAGTAGAAGATTCATTATTGCGTGTAAAAGTAGCAAGAGAGGATAAGTATAATTTATTAGATGGAGAGCAACAAAAAGTAAATTTTGTATTGTTTCCTCCAGTAAAAGGAAGTATTTCTGAAGGGTTTAAACCGGAAAACAAACACTTTGCTGTAGATATAGTTGTTGCGATTGGAACTGCTGTGAAATCTGTTGCGGACGGAAGAGTTGTTTTTGCTGAATGGACAGCGGATACCGGATATGTAATTATAATTGAACATCCTAATAAATTATTATCGATATATAAGCATAACTCCTCGATTAATAAATCTCAAGGAGATTATGTAGAAACAGGTGAGGTAATTTCTTTCTCAGGAGCTACTGGTGAGTTAACTACAGGTCCGCATTTACATTTTGAACTTTGGAGTGATGGTCATGCCTTAGATCCTACTAACTTTATAGCTTTTTAACATGTCATTAAAATCAATATTAGCATTACCTTTTGCTTTAAGGGTAAAAAGAAAAATGGATAAATGGGTTAACAATCCTTTAGCCACACAAGAACGTGTTTTTCAAGAACTAATAAGTGTTGCTACAGCTACTGAATTTGGGAAAGACCATAATTTCATAAGTATTAATTCATATAATGATTTTGTAAAACAAGTCCCTATTCGTGACTATGAAGGATTGCGTTTTTATGTAGATAAAGTTGTAGCTGGTGAAGAGAATATACTATGGCCTAATAAACCCTTGTATTTTGCTAAAACCTCAGGTACTACTTCTGGGGCAAAATACATTCCTATTACTAAAGAATCTATGCCAACACATATTGCAAATGCACGAAATGCAATTATGTGTTATATAGCCGAAACAAAGAACACTCATTTTGTAAATGGGAAAATGATTTTTCTTCAAGGTAGTCCGGTTTTATCAGAGCAAAATGGAGTGAAATTAGGGAGGTTGTCAGGTATAGTAGCTCATTATGTGCCTAAGTATTTACTAAAAAACAGATTGCCAAGTTGGGAAACAAATTGTATTGATGATTGGGAAACTAAGGTAAATGCAATTGTTGAAGAAACGGTTACTCAGGATATGTCAATTATTTCAGGGATACCTTCATGGGTACAAATGTATTTTGAAAAACTAGTTGAGAAAACAAACAAACCTGTAGGGGAGCTTTTTAAAAACTTCAATCTATTCATTTATGGAGGGGTAAATTATGAGCCTTATCGAAATAAATTTGAAAATTTAATAGGAAGAAAAGTAGATAGTATTGAGTTGTACCCTGCTTCCGAAGGGTTCTTTGCGTTCCAAGATTCTCAAAAAGAAAAAGGGATGTTATTACAGTTGGATTCTGGGATCTTTTATGAGTTTGTAAACGCCACTGACTTTTCTAATAAAAATGCAAAAAGAATCACTTTAAAAGATGTTGAAGTTGGGGTTAACTATGTAATGATAATTTCTACTACAGCTGGTTTGTGGGCATATAATATTGGAGATACAATTCAGTTTACATCAACAAAACCATTTAGAGTTGTTGTTTCTGGTAGAATAAAACATTTTATTTCTGCATTTGGAGAACATGTAATTGGAAAAGAAGTAGAACAAGCATTGGAAGAAGCAGTGTTGGGTACTGATATTCGTGTAAATGAATTTACAGTAGCACCACAAATAACCCCAGAAAACGGATTGCCATATCATGAATGGTTTATAGAGTTTGAAAATGAACCAGAGGATATGGAAGCATTTACTAAAAGGATTGATTTGTCATTACAGAAGCAAAATGCATATTATTTCGATTTAATAAATGGGAAAGTATTATGTCAATTAGTAGTAACAAAAATAGCGAAAAACGGATTTCAAAATTACATGAAATCAATAGGAAAGCTTGGAGGGCAGAATAAACTCCCGAGGCTTTCAGACAATAGAGTTATAGCAGATAAATTGTCTAAATTCTACATTTAGCAATGGAAATCTTATATTTGCTTACAATAATCAAATATGAGTAATAATAAACAAGAAATAGTTAGAACAAGAGCACAAGAAAGTTCAAGTGCCATTGAGCGTTTATACGTTACAATGCGTCATTTGTTTAATAGAGGGTTTTATAAACCTATGGGGATCTCTGGAGAAACGTTAAGAGAAGCATTGTTGCTTTTACGTCCAGAAATTTATGGGTCAATAGCAGAAGAAAAAGTTGAGCTTAATGGACTTAAGTATGTTATTGATAGACTTCCAATAGGAATAGAAGAGTGTAAATACATAAACTTAACTTCAGATGAAGGTTATTCAAAGTCACATTTTGAAGTAATTATACCCTCAAAAAGAAGAAGAAATTGCTACAGGATTGATACTGAGCAAATGAATATAGAAATTACTAGAGGGAGATCGGAAATTTATGACATTCTTACTCATCTCACATTTCTATTTTTGGAGTCACACAAAATAATGAAAAGAGTCGTTATCGGTGATAACGGCGAGTTAAAAAGAGATTGGTTAAAATTAGAAAAAGCAGTTAACTCAACAAAAAAACTAACGGTTAAAGAAAAAGAGATAGCGCTTACTCATACGGCAAATATATTAGGAAGAACTTTTGCAGAAGTGTCCAATGTTTATGAAGATTATGCAGATGAAAAAAATCCTGATCGCTTTTTAAGTATTATTTATTGGCTTGGGAAGTTAGCTATTGAAGAGGAAACAGGTGAAAAGAAACGAGTAGTGACTTTTACCCCAGTTTTAAGAGAACGCTTAGGGCACCATATCCATGGAGAAATATGGGCAAATAGTATAAAAGAAACCCTGGTAAAAGAAGGTTTGTTAGATAGGCCAATTCATGTCATAAGCGCAAATATGCATAGTGTTATGAATACGCTGTTTGTTCCAATTGCACTTAAATCCGAGTTAAAAAAGAAATCAAACTTTGAGATTTATGAAGCATTAAGCGATGATAAGAACAGCGCTTTACGCAATAAAGTTTCAAAAGAAGCGTTGGGTAACGGGATGATTTATTTAAAAGATGATTCAGGTACCAATATTAACGTACAAATTTTTGATATTTCTAAGATTGATAAATCAAAAGAGGAGGTTATTATTGTTATGGATTATGCTTTTGGTGAGCAGGCATACGAAACAATTGACGAATTACTAAGGCCATATCAACACGATGATGCATTAATGCATTTAGATATTAAGTCGCTATCTATTATGGGTAAGGCTGGTATTTTAGAAGGAGGAAAAGGAGATATTATGATACCGTCAGCTCATATATTTGAGGGGACTGCCGATAATTATCCTTTTGAAAATGAGTTGACAGCTAAAGATTTTGTTGATGATGATATTAATGTTGTTGAAGGAGCAATGATTACTGTTTTAGGTACATCGTTACAGAATAAAGACATATTGAAGTTCTTTTATGAGTCAACTTGGAATGTAATTGGTTTGGAAATGGAAGGGGCTCATTACCAAAAAGCAATTCAGTCAGCATCTAAAGTAAGAGGAAATATAGCTAAAGATGTAAAAGTAAGGTACGCTTATTATGCATCAGATAATCCGTTAGAAACCGGAAGTACATTAGCTTCAGGAGGTTTAGGAACAACTGGAGTTAAACCAACGTATATTATTACACAAAATATATTAAAACAAATATTAAATTAATTAGATAGATGGGGAATGATTTAAATAATAAAAATAATTCAGAAGAAATAGATTTGCTACAACTTTTTGGTTTTTTTGAAGGTAAATTAAAAGGTTTTTTTAAACTTATTTTTAATGGGATAAAATCAGTATTTGATGTGCTTATTTCTTTTCTTCAAGTATTGCAGCAAAATTTTATTAAAATAGCTATTGCTATTATTGTAGCTTTTGGAGTAGGTTATGTTTATGATATGAATAAACCTAAAATATACTCTTCAAAAATGATTGTTAAACCATTGTTTGATAGTAAATATCAATTGGTTACCAATATCCATTATTATAATGAATTAGTGGGGAATAAAGAATTAGGTAAGTTAGGAGAGATATTTAGTTTATCTAAAAAAGAAGCAGAAAGCCTTTCAGGGTTTGATATTAAGGATGGACCAGAAAGTGAGAAAGAAAAAACTAGATTGTTTAATAGTTTTATGAAATCCTTAGATTCTGCAGCTGCAGCAACAGTAACATATGATAAATTTGTTGAAAACATAACTATTTATGACGCTTCTTTATATGAAATAGAAGCAAAGTCATCTATGAAAAATGTATTTGAGAAATTATCTAAAGGATTTAAGGAAACATTTAAATCAAAGGATTATTCAGAGGAAAATAAGCTAAAAAAAGAAACTTTGTTTAAGTTAAAGAAAGCCTCGATAGAAAAGTCATTAAGCGATATTGATTCTTTAAAAAAGGTATATATAACTGAATTTTCTAAAAATAAAAGCCAAACTGTTGAACTCCTAGGGTCAACAGCTTTAAAGTTGGTAGATCAACAACAAAAAACTAAAGAATTTGAATTATTACAGCTACAAATAGCTGAACAAAATAAACTAACGATATTAGAGGAAGATGCTATTAAGGAAAACCAATTGTTTGAAGTTGTTTCTGATTTTCAGCTAATTGGTTCAGTAAATGGAGGGCTTTTTAGTAAGATGAAATTTATGTTTCCTATAGCAGCACTTATTTTGGTTATTTTTGGGTTGTTTGGAATGAGATTCAATAAGTTTGTTGCAAATTATAATAGAAATTAAGAATGAAAAAGATACTAATCACAGGGGGAGCAGGATTTATAGGATCAAATTTTATTGAGCATATATTGAATGATGAAAGTATCATTGTTTATAATTTAGACAAACTAACTTATGCGGGAAACCTTGATAATTTGAGGTCTATTGAAAATCATGACAGGTATAATTTTATTAAAGGAGATATTTGTGATAGAAATATGATAGAAGAGCTATTTACTAAGCACCAAATAACCGATGTAATTCATTTTGCTGCGGAGTCTCATGTAGATAATTCTATTATAAACCCTGGCGCATTTATAGAAACTAATATTGTAGGAAGTTTTAATTTATTAGACGTTGCATATAAATCGTGGATGAATGCTCCTAATAAAGTTAAAAAAGGGCATGAAAATTCAAGATTTTTACATGTTTCTACGGATGAGGTATATGGTACATTAGGGAAAGAAGGTTTGTTTACTGAAACAACATCTTATGCACCTAATAGCCCATACAGTGCTTCAAAAGCATCATCAGATTTTATTGTAAGAAGTTATTTCCATACTTATGGAATGAATGTAGTAACTACTAACTGTTCTAATAACTATGGACCTAATCAGCATGATGAAAAGTTGATACCAACTATTATTAGAAAATGTTTATCCGAAGAAAACATTCCTATTTATGGGGATGGTTTAAATATACGTGATTGGTTATATGTTTTAGATCACTGTAAAGGAATTGAAATAGCATTTAACACAGGTGTTTCAGGAGAGACCTACAATATTGGAGGGAGAAATGAAAGAACCAATATGTATATAGTTGATACAATTTGTTCAATATTAGATAAAAAATCACCTAGAGAAAGTGGAGGTACATATAAAGAATTAAAAAGCTTTGTTGAAGATAGAGCTGGACATGATTTTAGGTACGCAATTGATGCCACAAAAATCGAAAATGAATTAGGTTGGAAGGCTGATGAAAATTTTGAATCTGGTATACTAAAAACAATTACTTGGTATATTAATAAATATAAAAAATAAAGTATGAAAGGGATTATTTTAGCTGGAGGTTCAGGAACACGCTTACATCCACTTACCCTTTCGGTAAGTAAACAATTAATGCCGATTTTTGACAAGCCAATGATTTATTATCCGCTGTCAACATTGATTAATTCGGGTATTAGAGAAATTTTAATTATTTCTACACCTCAATTCCTTCCTCTGTTTGAAAATTTATTAGGTGATGGTAAAAAATTACGATGTCAGTTTGAATATGCAGTGCAAGAACATCCAAATGGTTTGGCAGAAGCATTTATTATAGGTGCTGACTTTATCGGAAAAGAAAAAGTAGCACTTGTATTAGGAGATAATATTTTTTATGGTACAGGTTTAGGAGATTTGTTAAGACAAAATAATAATCCTGACGGAGGAATTGTCTACGCATATCACGTACATGACCCTGAGCGCTATGGGGTAGTTGATTTTGATGAAAGTGGAAAAGTAATGTCTATTGAAGAAAAGCCAGAAAAGCCGAAATCTAATTTTGCAGTTCCTGGCATTTATTTTTATGATAATGATGTTGTAGAAATAGCTAGAAATATCAAACCAAGTCATCGTGGTGAATTAGAAATTACCGATGTTAATAAAGAGTATTTAAAAAGAGGAAAACTACAAGTGAGTATACTTGATAAAGGTACTGCTTGGTTAGATACCGGAACATTTACATCTCTAATGCAAGCATCTCAATTTGTACAAGTGATTGAAGAGCGACAAGGATTAAAAATTGGGGCAATAGAAGAAGCGGCATATAGACAAGGATTTATCACAAAAGAAGAATTAAGAGTTTTAGCTACACCATTACTAAAGAGTGGTTATGGAAAACATCTAATCAGCATTATTGAAAATTAATGAAAGTTACGGAAACGAAATTAAAAGGATGTTTTATTATTGAACCAAGAGTGTTTAATGACGATAGAGGCTATTTTTTTGAGAGTTATAATAAAGAAAAATTTGAAGAGTTAACTGGTTCAAAAGTAGATTTTGTACAAGATAATGAGTCTTTTTCTACAAAAGGAGTTTTAAGAGGGGTGCATTTTCAAAAAGGAGAGCACGCACAGTCGAAACTAGTAAGAGTAACTCATGGTGAGGTATTAGACGTTGCTGTTGATCTTAGACCTGATTCTGATACTTTTTTACAAGTTGTGATAGAGCGTTTGTCGGCAGAAAATAAAAAACAATTATTTGTGCCAAGAGGCTTTGCTCATGGATTTATAGTATTGAGTGATACTGTTGTATTTAATTATAAGTGTGATAATTTCTATAATAAAGCATCTGAAGGAGGTATAATTTATAATGATGAAACATTAAACATCAACTGGGTATTAGATTCAAATGAATTTTTAGTATCAGAAAAAGATATGGTTTTACCAACAGTAAAAGAATTGTTTTAAAATGAAAACTATTTTAGTTACAGGAGCAAATGGACAATTAGGATTGTGTTTACAGGAGCTATCTAAACTTTATCCAGCAATTGATTTTGTTTTTTATGGCTCAAAGGAGTTAGATATAACAAATAAAGAATCTGTAAATTCGGTATTTCAAAAATCTAATTTTGATTTCTGTATAAATTGCGCTGCATATACTGCAGTTGATTTAGCAGAATCGGACACCGAAAAAGCAAATGATGTAAATGTTTTAGGTGTTGAAAACTTAGCAAAAGCATGCAAAAATAGCAATACGAAGTTAATACATATATCCACAGATTTCGTTTTTGATGGGACGTCAAATATTCCATATACAGAAACTGATAAAACTAAACCTTTGTCTGTTTATGGAAAAACTAAATTGGATGGAGAAATAGCGATTCAAAATACATTAGAAGAGTTCTTTGTATTAAGAACGTCTTGGTTATATTCTGAATACGCTAATAATTTTATGAAAACAATGCTTCGTTTAAGCAATGAACGTAGTGAATTAGGCGTTATTTCAGATCAGGTTGGTAGTCCAACATATGCTAAGGATTTAGCAAGGGTAATAATAAATATCATTGAGCCTGACAGTAACTCATATGGGATATATCATTATAGTAATGAGGGAGTTGCTAGTTGGTATGATTTTGCAAAGGCAATTTTTGATTTAAGTAACACTAAAATCATTGTTAATGCAATTCCATCGTCATCATATCCAACTCCTGCTAAGAGACCTCATTATAGCGTTTTGGATAAATCAAAATTGAAAACGGATTTAGGAATAGAAATCCCGTATTGGAGAGATAGTTTAAAGGAAGCAATTTCTTTTTTAGAGTAAGAGATATAATTAGTTATACTCAATTGGGGTCGAGTAGCAATAGATAGATATGAAAAAGAATTTATTAATATTTGGTACAAGACCAGAAGCTATCAAAATGGCTCCTTTGGTAAAAGCATTTCAAAGAGATACGACTTTTGAAACAAAAGTTTGTATTACGGCTCAACATAGAGAAATGTTAGATCAGGTATTAGATTTTTTTGAAATCATTCCAGATTTTGATTTAGATTTAATGAAGCCAAATCAAAATTTATATTCATTAACGGCTGATATAATCACTAATTTAAAACCAATCCTAGAAGAGTTTAATCCAGACTACGTGTATGTCCATGGTGACACAACAACAACAATGGCGGCAAGTATTGCTGCGTTTTACTCTGGAGCAAAGGTGTGCCATATTGAAGCTGGGTTAAGAACATTTAATAAAAGGTCTCCTTTCCCAGAAGAAATAAACAGAAGTATAGCTGGCTGTATTTCAGATTATCACTTTACACCAACAGAAACTTCTGAAGAAAATTTACTGAATGAGAATATTAGCTCAGAACACATTTTAATTACGGGAAATACCGTTATTGATGCATTACAGTTTAGTGAGCAAAAAGTGTTATCCGATAGTTTTAACGACGCTGAAATTGACAAATTAAAGAATTTGTTAAATACGGATAACAAATTAATATTAGTTACTGGTCATAGAAGAGAAAATCATGGTCAGGGTTTTATAAATATTTGTGAAGCCTTAAAAGAAATTGCTAATAAGAATAAGGATGTTCAAATTATTTACCCTGTACATTTAAATCCAAATGTACAAAAACCAGTATATGATCTGCTAGATGGAATAAATAATATTTCATTAATTGATCCATTATCATATCCAGCATTTATTTGGTTAATGAGTAAATCGTATTTGATTATAACGGATAGTGGTGGAGTACAAGAAGAAGCACCTAGTTTAGGAAAGCCAGTGTTGGTAATGAGAGAAACCACTGAACGCCCAGAAGCTGTTGAAGCTGGAACAGTTTTATTGGTAGGGACTGATAGACTAAAAATTGTTAACGAAACTGAAAACTTATTAAATAACAAAGAATTATACAGTAATATGAGTAAGTTACATAACCCATATGGTGATGGAACTGCTTGTGAAAAAATAGTTCAATTCATTTCAAAATTATAATAGATGGAAAAGAAACCAAGTGTTGTGATGTTGGGATTAGGGTATATTGGCTTGCCAACAGCTGCGCTAATAGCTAACAATGAAGTGTATGTTCATGGTGTTGATATTAATTCAGAAATAGTAAAAACCATTAATGAAGGTAAAATTCATATTGTTGAACCTGAATTAGATATTGCTGTAGCCCAGGCTGTTAAAAAAGGCTTTCTTAAGGCAAGTATTTCGCCTATAAAAGCAAATACATATATAGTAGTGGTGCCTACTCCTTTTAAAGGAAACAATGAACCAGACACTTCATACGTAGAAGCCGCAACTAATGCTATTTTGCCTTTATTAAAAAAAGGAGATTTATATATTATTGAATCAACTTCTCCAGTCGGAACTACTGAGAAAATGATGAGTTTAATTTATAAAGAACGTCCAGAGTTAAAAGACGAACTATATATAGCGTATTGTCCAGAAAGAGTCCTTCCTGGTAATGTAATGTATGAGTTGGTGAATAACGATAGGGTTATTGGTGGTGTAGATGAAAAATCAACAGAAAAGGCTGTAGCGTTTTATAAAAATTTTGTAAAAGGGAAATTACACAAAACAAATGCTCGAACTGCTGAGATGTGTAAATTGGTTGAAAACTCATCAAGAGATGTTCAAATTGCTTTTGCAAATGAATTATCATTAATATGTGATAAAGCCAATATAAATGTTTGGGAGCTAATTGAATTAGCAAATAAGCATCCAAGAGTAAATATTTTACAACCAGGATGTGGTGTTGGAGGACATTGTATCGCTGTTGATCCATACTTTATTGTTGCAGATTATCCAATGGAATCTCAAATAATAGGAAAGGCTAGAGAGGTTAATAATTATAAATCTTTTTGGTGTGCTGAAAAAGTACAAACAGCTAAATTAGAATTCGAACTTAAAAACGGTAGAAAACCTAGTATAGCATTAATGGGATTAGCATTTAAGCCCAATATTGATGATTTAAGAGAGTCGCCTGCAAAATATATTGTTCAACGAGTATTGCAAAATGCTAATAATGAAGAATTTTATATTGTAGAGCCGAATATAAATACACACAAAATATTTAAATTAACTAATATTTCAGATGCTGTAAAAAAAGCTGATATAATAGTATATCTAGTAGCACATAAGGAATTTAAGACTATTGAAGTTGATACAAGTAAAATTGTATTAGATTTTTGTGGTATAAATAAATAATTAGTGTAAACTACAAAAACGTAATAAATTTACATCGAAACTAGAGTTATAAAGGTTAAGAGAAAACAAAAATGAATTTACAAGATAAAAAAATAGCGATAATTGGCTTAGGATACGTAGGATTACCTTTAGCTGTTGAATTTGCAAAGAAATATAATGTTATAGGTTTTGATATAAACAAAGCTAGAGTTGCAGAGTTGAATGGAGGACATGATAGTACTTTAGAAGTTTCTGATAATAATTTACAGTCAGTACTTAACTTATCTACAAAAGGCGGGTTGCTTTTAAGTTGTACTAATGATGACTTAAAATATTGTACAGTTTTTATAGTTACAGTGCCCACTCCAGTTGATAAAAACAACAGGCCAATACTCACTCCTTTAATAAAGGCATCTGAAACAATTGGGAAATACCTCAAAAAAGGTGATATTGTTATTTATGAATCTACAGTATATCCTGGTGTAACGGAGGATGAATGTGTACCGGTTTTAGAACGTGTTAGTGGTTTAAAATTTAACGTAGATTTTTATGCAGGATATTCACCAGAGCGAATCAATCCGGGAGATAAAACACATACCGTTACTAAAATTATGAAAGTAACTTCTGGTTCTACTCCAGAAATTGGAAAACAAGTAAATGAGTTATATAGTTCTATAATTACTGCAGGAACTCATTTAGCCCCAACCATAAAAGTAGCAGAAGCTGCTAAAGTAATTGAAAACGCACAACGTGATATTAATATAGCATTTGTTAATGAACTAGCTAAAATTTTCAACAAGTTGGACATTGATACACATGCAGTTTTAGAGGCAGCAGCTACTAAATGGAACTTCTTACCTTTTAAACCAGGTTTAGTAGGAGGACACTGTATAGGTGTAGATCCTTATTATTTAGCACAAAAGGCACAAGAAGTTGGCTATCATCCTGAAATTATTTTAGCTGGGCGACGGTTAAATGATAGTATGGGAGAATATGTAGCTACCGAGGTGTTAAAGTTAATGGTACAGAATGAAATACCAATTAAAGGAGCTAAAGTATTAATGCTTGGTATTACATTCAAAGAAAACTGCCCAGATATCAGAAACACGAAAGCTATAGATGTATACCGTAATTTAGAGTCTTTTCACATGGACGTTGATGTTTATGACCCATGGGCTTCTTCGGAAGAGGTAAATCATGAATATGGAATAGAAACTATTTCGTCTATAGAAAACAAAAAGTATGATGCAATTGTACATACAGTAGCTCATAGAGAATTTTCAGAATTAAAACTAGAGGCTTTTAAAAACAACAAGGCAGTTGTATATGATGTTAAAGGAAGTTTGAATAAAAAAGAAGTTAATAAAAGACTATAATGTATAAAACACCATATCATACCAAGGATTTATCACAATTAACTTTTTTAGTTACTGGAGGGGCTGGTTTTATAGGGTCTAATTTGGTAGAATACTTATTAAAATATAATGTAAAAAAAGTTGTCATATTAGATAATTTTGCAACAGGTCATAGAAAGAATATTGAAGCTTTTATGCAGGATGAACGTTGTGAATTAATTGAAGGAGATATTCGGGATCTAAATACTTGTGAAAAAGCTATGCTTGGGGTAGACTATGTGCTTCATCAAGCAGCTTTAGGTTCAGTACCTAGATCTATTAACGATCCAATTACTACAAATGCGGTAAATGTTTCAGGACACTTAAATATGTTAGTTGCAGCAAAAGAGTCCAACTCTGTAAAAAGAATGGTATATGCAGCAAGTTCTTCTACTTACGGGGACCATCCGGGATTACCAAAAGTAGAAGATCAAAATGGTAAGCCTTTATCACCTAAAGCGGTTACTAAATACGTCAATGAGTTATATGCTGATGTGTTTTATAAAACATATGGTTTAGAAACAGTTGGATTACGCTATTTTAATGTATTCGGGCCTAAACAAGATCCTGATGGTGCATACGCTGCTGTGATTCCAAAATTTATAGGTAAATTCCTTGACAAAGAGGATATAACAATTAACGGAGATGGATTGCATTCGAGAGATTTCACTTTTATTGAAAACGTAGTTCAGGCTAATATAAAAGCAGTACTATCAGACAATAAAAATTCTGCAAATCAAGTGTTTAATGTAGCCTTTGGAGAAAACACTAATTTATTAGAACTTGTTGATGCTATTAAAAAGGGCATGAAAAATTTAGGTATTGATGCTTCAAAGTCTAAAGTTATTCATGGAGTTGATAGAAAAGGAGATGTAAAGCATTCATTAGCGGATATATCTAAAGGAGCAAAATTAATAGGTTATAATCCTGAATATTCTTTTGGAGAAGGTATTAAACAGACATTAGCTTGGTATTGTGAAAGCGTTAAGGTTTTATAGTTTTTATATCATTACTTATAATACTATGTTGTTAAGAAAAAATAAATATGATTTAAAGCATATAGCTATTGTCTTTTTGTGGTCAAGTTTAATGTGCTTCCAGTTAATGCCATTTGCATTAATTTCAATAAACATAATTCTTTTGTCAGTATTATTAGTGATTTTTTATTGGAAATCTTTTTCTAAAAAAAATATTAATGTATATATATATAATGTTTTTTTTGTTATATTAATGATATTAACCTTATCATATTCAACAAATATAAAGGACGGATTAAAAGAAATACAGAAGATATTACCTATATTGATTTTGCCATTACTGATTATTTCAATTAATATTAAGTTTACAAGGGAAATTCACTTTTTTAAGAGGGTTTTTGTTTTTTCCAATCTTGTATACATTATTTATATGTATAGTTTTTTTGTGAAAAAACTAACTCCTTATAAAGTGTTTAAGTTAAGACAAAAACCATTTCTATACAGGTTTTATAAAGTGTTTCAGATTGATTTTGGAGAGGTTTTATATAAAGCAATAAATGTTTCGTTTGAGAGACCGCCATTATTATTTCACAGAACGTATATGTCGATGTTTCTTTTGTTAAGTATTTTGATATTATTAAATACATTACGAAGAAAGCAGCATAAATTAGCTGTTTTTTTGAATATTATATTAATCTGTTTTTTTACGATAGTTTTGTTTCATTGGGTTTCAGTACCAAATATTATTGCTTTTTTAATATTAGTTCCCCTAAATATAATTTTGTTATGTTACAAAAATAAATATTTTAGATTAACACTTGTCATGTCATTTATCTTGGCGGCTTTTTTGGTTATTAATACTAACAATAATGTAACGGTGAATAACAAAATGAATCAGCTTAAAGATTTTGTACAATCTCCGATTACTAAAACTAAAACTAGGGCAGGTAGGTCTCAACTTAATTATTGTGGAGTGAGCCTAGTTAAAAATAATTTTGTTAAAGGTTATGGTGTTGGTTCTGTTCAAGATAATTTAAATATTTGTTATAAAACGGAAGGTTTTCAACGTGCTTTTAAAGATGAATTAAATACTCATAATTATTTTTTACATCTTTTTTTAGTAGGAGGAGTTCTTTTGTTTCTGAGTTTTATTTTTATGTTGCTTTTTAACTTTAATGTTGCAATCAAGAAGAAAGATTTGTTGTACTTTTCATTTTTGTTGTTAATATGTTTTAATGCTTTTTCTGAAAATATTTTATACCGAGCTCATGGTGTGTTGTTTTTTTCTTTATTTAACACATTGTTTTTATCTAGGAATGTGACTCAATACCAATTAAATCAACATACAACTAATACTTTAAATGATGATTTATAAAATGAGAGGTAGTTTTTATAAGGGTATCGTAGTAAATATTCTTACAATTGTTTGTGTTTTTATTTTAGTATCGTGTGATGGTAGTCGAAGTAAATCAAATTCAGACGATAACTTTTTTCGAATTACAATACAATTAAAAACATCAAATGAAGATAGATTCAGGATTGTTTTAAAAAATGTAGATAATGATGTGCATAATAATGAAACTACAGTATTAGTAGATAATGAGTGTCAGGTTATTAAAGGAGGACAAATGATTGATTATGATTATGAGTTTCCTTCATCAGTATATTTAACTTTAGGTTATAGGGAAGTAAAACTTGTTGAGATAGAATCTATTGAAATTAGTTTCAATGATAGAAGTCGTTATTTTAATTCAAAGGATATAAATGAGTCATTTTTTAAATTAAATAAATACGCGAAGTTTGGTTCGGTTCCTGGACAAATAAGAACAGAGAATGTTGATGGAAAACATAGACCTATTCTTTTTTTTAAAAGAGAAGTTATAAATCAATTCAATTAATTGTTAGGCTAACTTTAAAAGGATATGAAGAAAACTTCTTTTTTTTCTGCTATTATATCAGCTATTACCATTTTATCAAGTATTATTATTAATAAAATTGTGTCAATATATGCTGGTGCAGAGGGATTGGTCGTTATTACTCAGTTTAAAAATCTTTTTTCGGTATCGAGAACTTTTTCTAATGGAGCATTAAACGACGGTGTTGTCAAATACTCATCAGAATATCAGAATAATACTAAATTAGACGAAATTTTATCTACAGGTTTTA
>JAWUYQ010000074.1:0-20212 GCA_034110725.1 Flavobacteriaceae bacterium | reverse complement strand
TGGTGGTTCATTAACAGCTTTACCAATTATTGAAACTCAAGCTGGTGATGTATCTGCTTATATCCCAACTAACGTAATTTCAATTACAGATGGACAAATTTTCTTAGATGGAGATTTATTTAATTCTGGTGTTCGTCCGGCAATTAACGTAGGTATTTCTGTATCTCGTGTTGGTGGAAATGCACAGATTAAGTCTATGAAAAAAGTATCTGGTACTTTAAAATTAGATCAAGCACAATTCCGTGAATTGGAAGCATTTGCTAAGTTTGGTTCTGATTTAGATGCAGCAACTTTAAATGTAATTAACAAAGGTAGACGTAACGTTGAGATCTTAAAGCAAGCTCAAAACGATCCTTTTACAGTTGAAGATCAAGTAGCAATTATCTATGCTGGTTCTAAAAACTTATTAAAAGACGTTCCTGTTAATAAAGTAAAAGAATTTGAAAGAGATTATATCGAATTCTTAAACGCAAAACACAGACCTACTTTAGATTTATTAAAGAAAGGTAAATTAACTGATGAAGTTATTGATACATTAAGTTCAGTAGCGAAAGATTTATCAGCTAAATATTAATATTTAAGTACATCCTATCAAGAAATGACTTTTTGATAGGATGTGTTTTCAAGTTTATTATTAAAGTAAAGTGTTAGTACAAGTAGTCTAACTACTATACACTAATTACTCAATACTAAGTAAAGATGGCAAACTTAAAAGAAATACGTAATAGAATATCCTCTATTTCTTCAACAATGCAGATTACCAGTGCTATGAAAATGGTATCGGCTGCAAAGTTAAAGAAAGCACAAGATGCTATTACAGCAATGCGTCCATACGCAGACAAATTAACAGAATTATTACAAAGTTTAAGTGCTACTTTGGATGCTGACAACGGAAGCGTTTATGCAAATGAAAAAGAAGTGAATAAAGTGCTATTAGTAGCAATTAATTCGAACAGAGGACTTTGTGGTGGATTCAATTCTAATATCATTAAACAATCTAATCACTTATTGGACAATGTTTACGCAGGTAAGCAAGTTGATTTTGTGTGTATTGGGAAAAAAGCAAATGATATTTTAGAAAAAAGAAGTACAGTCATCGCTAATAAAAGTGAGGTTTACGACGATTTAACTTTTGACAATGTTGCAGAAATTGCAGAAATGTTAATGGAGAAATTTGTTGATGGATCTTACGATAAAATTGAGCTAGTATATAACAAGTTTAAAAATGCTGCTACTCAAATTATCATGACGGAGCAATTTTTACCGATTGTTTCTCAAGATGCAGATGCCGATGTTAACTTAGATTATGTTTTTGAACCTTCTAAAGAAGAGATTGTAGAAGCATTAATTCCTAAGTCATTAAAAACACAATTGTACAAAGCAATTCGTGATTCTTTTGCTGCAGAGCATGGAGCACGTATGACAGCAATGCACAAAGCAACGGATAATGCAACTGAATTAAGAGATGCATTGAAGTTAACATATAATAAAGCACGTCAAGCTGCTATTACTAACGAAATCCTTGAGATTGTTGGTGGTGCAGAAGCATTGAATAACTAAAATTGAGCTCACTGAATTTGTTCAGTATTTCATAATATTTAAAACCTCACTTTTTAAGTGGGGTTTTTTTATACTCAATATTTTGGTATAGCTTTTGAAGTTGTATCTTTAAGTAATTAAAATAATTAACAATGATATTTTTTCAAAAGCTAGGAATCTTTTCATCATTATTTGTACTCACATTAAGTTTCTCACAATGTGCTAGCACCAAGAAGACTATAGAAATAACTAAAACGATTGAATTATCTAAAGAATCAAGTTCCGAAGTGTACTATCAAAATTGGGTTGCAGGTGTTAGAGGAGGAGGATCAGGTACAAATTTATATATCAGTAAATCTGTAGTAGAAAATAAAGAACTAATTACCGCTTATTTTAAGGGAAAAGAAGTCGTTTTTGATACTTTAATAAAGGGGTCAAAGATGTTTATAGCTCGTTTTAAAGGAGATGCTAATCAAATTTTTGATATGGAAATGAATGCTGATGCAATAAATGAATATGGTAATAAAGCAGTAGTAGAAAAAACAGATTTCCCTTTTAATTTAGAGCCTAATGACGCCGTTGTAAGTTATCTTGAAAACAATACATTAAAGTATTTAAAACTAATAAATATTCCTAAAAAGGAATCATTAGCATATCCATCTGCTCCAAGAAATTAATGTTTCAGCAAATATTTTTATTGAAATCACAGAGAAAGTATTCTCTGTGATTTTCTTTTAGTTTTAAACTGTAACAAATCTGAATATTAGGACACTAACCATTGAAACGATATTAAAATAATAGAGCAATGAAACTAATCATCAGTAATTTAACTAAGACCTATAAAAACGGGGTAAAAGCAACAGATAATTTAAGCATAGAAATAGGAACAGGAATGTTCGGGTTATTAGGTCCAAACGGAGCTGGTAAATCGTCTTTAATGCGAACTATTGCTACATTACAAAGCCCGGATAGTGGAACAATTACTTTTGGTGATATAAATGTGCTTGAGGATAATATGAGTTTACGTAAAGTGTTAGGATACTTACCACAGTCGTTTGGTGTATATCCAAAAATGTCAGCGGAGGACTTGTTAGATTATTTTGCTTCTTTAAAAGGAATTAGCTCAAAAACAGAAAGGCAACAGATTGTAAAGGAGGTATTAGAAATTACCAACCTATACGAAGTTCGTAAAAAAAATGTAGCTGGATATTCTGGAGGAATGAAGCAACGTTTTGGAATTGCTCAATTGTTATTAAACAACCCGAAATTAATTATTGTTGATGAACCAACAGCAGGATTGGATCCAGCTGAACGCCATCGTTTTTTAAATGTATTACGTGAAGTAGGGACTAATAGTACAGTTATTTTTTCAACACACATTGTTGAAGATGTAAAAGAACTTTGAAATGAAATGGCTATTTTAAATGGTGGTAGAATATTAAAACATACCACTCCTTTAGAGGCTACTAAAGAAATTGAAGGTCAAATTTGGACTAAAATCATTGAGCGTGATGATTTAGAAGGAATTGAAAACACCTATAACGTATTATCATCTAATTACAATCAGGATAATACATTGAATGTACGTGTACACGCTACAGAAAAACCAGCAGATGGTTTTGTACAAACCGCAGCACAATTAGACGATGTGTATTTTATAGCTTTAAAACAAGATGAGCCCGTAATGGCTTAATTTAAATTTAAAGTAATTTTTAATCTATAAAAAACACTTATGTTTTCTACAATATTTTTACACGAATTAAAGTACTGGTTAAAGAAACCAGTCACATACATTTACGCAACAATTTTCTTTGTACTAGCTGTATTTATGTCTGCGAGTACTGCAGGTATATTTGACTTTTTAACAGTTTCTGCAGGCTCATCAAAAATTGTAAACTCTCCTTTAGGTATAAATGGATTGTTTTCAGGACTAACAGTACTTGTTTTCTTTTTGTTTCCATCTATTATTGGGGTATCGGTATATAGAGATTACAAAAGTGAAATGCATACCATTCTATATTCTTATCCATTCACGAAGTTTAATTACTTATTTGCTAAATTTTTAAGTTCTCTAACGATTGTAACCTTAATAGTTTTATCAATTGGAGTGGGAATGGCTATAGGTTTTAGATTGCCTGGAACGAATCAAGAAATTGTTGGAGCGTTTCATATAATGTCTTATTTAAATGCATATGTTGTATTTATAATACCGAATGTTTTTCTGTTTGGAGCAATTGTATTTGCCGTTGTAACCTTTACAAGAAATATTTCAGCAGGTTTTATTACTGTGGTAGTATTGATGTTTATTCAAGGTTTAACTGCTGGTTTATTATCAGAAGAAGAGCATCGTTTTATAGCTGCTTTAGTAGATCCTTTTGGAGAGGCAGCAACTAGTTTTTATACCAGATATTGGACTGTTGCAGAACAGAACGAATTGTCATTGCCAATAAAAGAAATGGTTATTTATAACCGATTATTATGGATGACGGTTGCGAGTGTAGTTTTTGGACTGGTATATAAATATTTTTCATTCAGTCAAAATGCGCTTACATTTAGCTTTAAAAAGGTAAAATCAGAGAGAGCAACTAAATCAAATTTTGGTTGAGTAACACGAATTAACTTACCAAAAGTAACATATGATTTCTCATTCATACAGAACTTAAAGGCGACTTGGAAATTCTCTAATATCGATTTTAAATACATCGTAAAAAGTTGGCCGTTTTTAAGTATTGTATTAGTAGGACTAATCATTGCTTTAATAAGCTTATCCAATTTAGGAAACTTATTTGGGACTCAAACACTTCCAGTAACTTGGAAAACAATTAGAGGCGCAAGCAATTCATTTTCATTAGCTATAAACATAATTACCTTCTTATATGCCGGAATGTTGGTGCATAGAGCAAAAATTGCAAAAGCAAATCATTTAATTGATGTTACTCCAATACCAAACTGGGTATTGTTAAGTTCAAAATTAATAGCATTGTTAAAAATGCAAATGGTGTTATTAGCTGTAGTTATGGCTTCTGGTATTATCTTCCAAATGTATAATGGGTATTATAATTTTGAAATAGGTCATTATATATATGACTTATATGTATTGAATTTCATTCACTTTATAATTTGGGCTTTATTAGCGTTGTTTATACAAACATTAATAGGGAATCCGTATTTAGGATTGTTTATAATGTTATTGATTTCTATTGGGATGCCATTTTTAAGATTTGCAGGTATTGAGCAATCAATTTTTAAATATAATCAAGGACCAGGTTTTTCATATTCTGACATGAATGAATATGGTTTGTCTGTAGATAAATACTTAATTTATAAAGTGTACTGGTTATTGGGCGGATTGATTGCTTTAGTATTAGCAGGTTTGTTTTGGGTAAGAGGATTACCACATTCGTTTAAAGAACGTTTACAAATCGCAAAATCGAGATTTAAAGGAGTTTCTTTAATTGGCTTTGTAGTATTATGTATCAGTTTTATTGGTTTAGGATATATTATTTATCACGAAAATAATGTGGTGAATACTTATACTTCATCTAAAGAAAGTGAAGAGCAACAAGTAACTTGGGAAAAGAAGTATAAAAAGTATGAAAACTCAGCCCAACCAAGAATTGTAGCAGTAAATGTTAATGTAAACATTTTTCCTAAAAAGTTAAATTTTACAGCTTCAGGAGATTATGTTATGGTTAATAAAACCAATCAAGTAATTGATAGTCTTCTATTAAATCATAATAAGTTTCCAAGTACATTTAAGTTCAATAGAGAAACGAAATTGGTTTCAGAAGATACGTTGTACAATTTCGACATTTATACGCTGAAACAACCTTTGCAACCAGGAGACAGTATTCAATTACATTTTACGGTTAAGAACAAAGAAAACACGCTATTACGTAAACATTCACCAGTTAGAAATAACGGAACATTTATGAATAACATGGAGTTGTTTCCATCGTTAGGGTATAGCGGCGGAGAATTACAAGATGATAAGGTAAGAGAGAAATATGGTTTACCTAAAAATAAACTAAAACCACATCCGTCTGATTCTACAGCATTAGGAAATACCTATATCGCAAAAGATGCTGATTGGATAGATTTTGAGGCTACTGTAAGTACTTCAGAAGACCAAATAGCTATTGCTCCAGGATATTTACAAAAGGAATGGGTAAAAGATGGTCGTAAGTATTTTCACTATAAAATGGATAGTAAAATATTGAATTTTTATGCATTCAATTCTGGAAAGTATGAAGTGAAAAGAGATACTTGGAATGATGTGAAATTAGAGATTTATTACCACAAAGGACATGAGTATAATTTAGAGAGAATGATGGAAGGAATGAAAGCTTCATTGGCTTATAATTCTGAAAATTTTAGTCCGTACCAACATAAACAAGCTCGTATTATAGAGTTTCCAAGAACTGGTGGTGGATTTGCTCAATCATTCCCTAACACCATTCCGTTTTCTGAAGACGCCGGTTTTATTGCTGATGTTGACGATTCTGAAGAAGGAGGGGTAGATTATGCATTTTCAGTTACAGTACATGAAGTAGCACACCAATGGTGGGCACATCAGGTAATTGGAGCAGATGTTTTAGGAGCAACTATGCTATCAGAAAGCTTATCGGAATATGTGTCGCTAAAAGTATTAGAAGATAAATACGGAAAATCGAAAATACGTACTTTCTTGAAGGATGCTTTGGATAAGTATTTAACACAACGAACTTTTGAGCGTAAACGTGAAAAAGCATTAATGTATAATGATGGTCAAGGGTATATTCATTATCAAAAAGGATCGATGATATTTTATGCGCTAAGTGATTATTTAGGGGAGAAAAAACTGAATAATGCTTTAAAGAAATATGTTGAAAAAGTAAAGTTTCAAGACAGTCCGTATACGACATCTATTGATATGGTAAATCATATTAGAGAAGTAACTCCTGATAGTTTACAATATGTAATCAAGGATATGTTTGAAACAATTACATTGTACAGAAACAGAATTGTGGAAGTAAAATCTACAGAATTAGAGAATGGGAAACATAAAGTAGATATTGAATTTAATGTAAGTAAGTATAGAAATGACGAAAAAGGAAAACGTTTTTATGCTGAAAAAGGAGGTGATTCAATTACGTATAAAACAGAAAAAATGAGGAAACCAATTGTATCAGTTCCATTAGCAGATTATATTGATATTGGAATTTTTACTGAAGATGAAAATAATGGAAAAAAGAAAGAAGTAGAGTTATATTTAAAGAAGCATAAGATTACTGAAATCAATAACAAAATTTCTATTATAGTAGATAAAAAACCTACTGAAGTTGGTGTTGATCCATACAACAAACTGATTGATACAAAATCAGACGACAACAGAAGGAAGCTCTAAAAAAAGCTTAAAACTGATAATTAAAAAGCCCATAAGATTCTTCTTATGGGCTTTTGTTTACCTATTATTTTGGGTTAATTTATAAATCATACACAACATACTGTACAACGGAATTTCTAGTATCCGTATTTATCCAGCTAATAATTAATTGGTTTGAGTTTATAGCTTTAATTACAGCATGATCATTAGTAGTTTTTGGAGTACTGATTTCTGTAGTTTTTAATAACGAAGCAGTATTCCATGTTTGCATCACAATTTTAGTATACCCTTTGTTTTCAACTTCATAATATTCCTCAAATACAATATAATAATTGCCATTTTCAGCAACCATTTGTGGATGACTACCAGTTTTGCTAACTAATTTTTTGTTGTTTGATACATTCGTTTTGAAAAATATACCAGAATTTGTTTTTGCATCTGTAAACCAAACTGCTCCAGTTTCATTTGTATTTGAAGCAAGCGAAGGACCAGTGTGAGGGCACCCGTTTACTTGCCAGTTATCGGCATATATTGCTGCTGATTTATTAAAGCTAATCCCATTATCATTTGATACTACAAAATACATATCACGAACTTCAGTTTTGGTATCTGTTAAAATTGATGGAAAACCAATTTCTGTAGGCGCAATTATATTTCTAAAAGCAACTTGGATAGTTCCGTCTTTACCTACTTCAATATCAGTTCTACAACATTGACAAACAGAACCTTCTAATGGCGTTTCATTTTGAAAGGTATTTGAATCATTTGTTCTAGCGAAATATAAGGTTTGCCCTTGTCTGTCTTTATGCAATTTTCTATTATCTAACCAAGAAATTCCCAATTCTCCATCTGCTAATTGTGCAATATCAAAGAAACTTTGGCTTGAACTTGTAACATTAGTTACTAGTTGTCGTTTTTCACTCCAAGTAATTCCTCTATCTGTAGAAGTAGTGTAATACACAGTTCCACCATACATCGATTTACTATTCCTTGATTTTACTCTAAAAACAGCAAACAAAACTCCTTTTTGTGTGATTCCAACTTTTGCCATACTTTCCTCATGTAATTGCAACCCTTTTGAAGGAGTAATAGTAATTGGTTTTCCAAACTTGTTCGTTTTATGATCCAAAAACGCAAAGTTTAAATAAGTCTCTTTTTTGTTTTTAGCATGTTGTGTCCAACTTACAAGCTGTTCTTCTTTAGAGGTAAATAAAAATACTCCCTCAGAGTTTTCTTCTTTATCAGTAAGTTGTACTATTTCTATTGTAACTGCTTTATTTGTTGATTCAACACTATTTTCCTTCTCTTTACAAGAAGAAAAAAGTAGCGTAAAAAACAGACAGTAAAGACTAAATTTTTTCATAATTAAAGTTTAAGTTTTTACAATTTATATTTTATTCCAACTACGATTGTTTTTGGATTACCAGGAGTATAGGTCGTTCTTCCCCAAGCTGTATTCGCTCTTGTAGCGTACAATTCATTAGTAAGGTTCATAACATTCATCCATATACCAAAATGGGCGGTATCAAACCCTAAGCGTGCATTTAAAGTGTCGTATCCTTCATAGGTATACTTGTTTAGTTCGTCAGTAAAATACTCGCTTACATGTTGCCATTCAGTACCTATTCTAAATCCTTTTAAAAACGGAATATTGTAGTCAATACCTGCATTAGAAACCCATTCAGGTGCTCCTGGCATTTTATTTCCACTAAAGTCTTTGTTTTCACTAGCTACACCATCAACAGTTTTAGTTACAAAACTGGTATATTCATGTTTAGAGAATGCTGAATTATAGCGAACAGTTAAGCTTTTAATTGGTTTTACTTTAATTCCAAATTCCACCCCTTGATGTTTTGTTTCTCCAACATTTTTATTTTCACGAGTTGTAATTCCATTAACCTTTGTAGAAACAGAAACAACCTCGTTTTTTCCGTGTAATGAATACACTGCAAAATCGATATAAACTTTATGCCTCAATAAACTCATCCAACCTCCTAATTCATAATTATCAAAAGTAGTTGGGTCTAATAAAGGAACATCATCTTTTCTGAACAAATCACTAATACTTGGGGGAATAAAACCAACACTATAATTAGCGTATGTACCAATATTTTTTGTAAAGTTATACGTTAATCCAAGTCTAGGAGTTACAGCTGTAAATGTTTCTTTTGCATCTGCAGAAGAGAAATCAGAAGCTGCATCCAATCTGTTTTTAAAGTCATAGCTATATATGTCATAACGTAACCCTGCATTTACTTTTAAATTGGGTATTGGCTCAAAATTACCAGTTATAAAAGCTCCAGTATTTATAATATCTGCTGAATAATCCGATTGATATACGCCTGTTGATGTGAAAGAATCAAAATAACCTGAAGCATTTCTATTTATATCTAAGATTTCAGCATTGAATGTTTTAGGGCTAAAATCAACATTTCCACCTAAACTAATATTGGTTTTTAGCTTATCAAAACTAATATTGTGTTGTAAGTAAACTGCGTAACTATTAAAACTGTTATCGTTCAGTTCACCAGTTGTTGTGTCTCCAAAGTCAGTATCACTAGCTATTCTATAACTTGGATTTTGTTTCATGGTATTATCACGATAAACTAAACTCAAACTTGTGTTATTTTTAGTATTCCATTTATGCGATAAAGTAGAGTTCACACGAAGTGATTTAGCGTCTCTAAATGTAAAGGTGTGGTACGAGGAATAATCTCTGTTATTAAATTTTTTCTCATCTAAACTACCACTCATTTCACTGAAGTAATCTACATAAGTTAATGAATTAGACCAGTTTAATTTATCAGAAAACTGATGAGTTATTTTACCAGTAATAGCACTTTTATTATAGTTTCCATACTCACGAATACCATTGCTAATTTTAGATTTGTATCCGCTAACGGCAATACCTGTTTTTTTATAAGTAGTTGCTATTTTCGCATCAGTTCTGAAATATCCTTTGTCATCCATACGAACACCAAATTTTCCCGAAAGGGTAGGAGTTGGATTTTCAGTAATGAAATTTATCGCACCACCAACGGCTTCACTACCGTAAAGTGCAGAATATGGGCCACGGATAACTTCAATTGTTTTGGTTGCTTCCATATTCATTTCCAATAAGGCATTATGATTGAAAACACCATTTGGCCGGATAGGAATTCCATCTTCTAAATATAAATAGACTCCTTTAGTAGAAATAGGTTGTCGGATAGCCATCATGTGTTGTTCGTTACCTAAATCAACCATGTGCACTCCACTTTGTTGATTTAAAACCTGATCAACAGAACTCGGGTTTACAGCGGCAATTGTTTTCGAAGATATTGCAGCAATTGCTACAGGTATTTCCTTTCTTTTTTGAGCAGTCCTTGAAGCACTTACAACAACCAAATCTAAATCGGTGTTTATTGCTTCTAAAACAATTGTCATTTCTTTGGATACTTTACTTGATTTTGTTTCATAACCTAAATATGAAAATGTAAGCAATTCGTCAAAAGAAATATTGTTTATTGTAAACTTACCTTCCTTATCAGTTATAGTTGTTTTTTTAGAGTTTTTAACTGAAACATGCACACCTTCTAGTGTAGTGTTATTGTCAGTTATTATTCCTGATACTGTGGTGGTTTGGGACCATGATATTACTGTAAAAATACTTAGTAATAGCGTTATTATTTTTAGTTTCATTTTTTTAGTTTTGTGCATCAAATCACATTAAAATTTGATGTGAATTATTGTGTTTGCATCAATAAAAAATAGATGCAAGCAGAGTTTTTCTTGAGGGAAATTATTGAAGCAATGGGATGGATAATTTTGAAACTAGAATAAATTAGTATCAATTAATTATATACGATCATCATCAAAAACATAACTTTATAAAGAAATGTTACTGAATATCAATAAAATGAAGTTATGTTAACAAGAAAACTTAGGAGGGTGAAAAACAAAGTTGAAGTAGCTACTGTTTAGATTATCAGTAATAGCTTCAAAATGATGTTTTATTTTAATAAGTTGAAAACTTTCGAATATAGAATTATTTACAAACACTGGAGCAACAGGATATTCCTTCATGTTTAAAGGAGGTGCTTTTTGTTCTGAGTCAACCCCGTTATTGACTTTTTTTAATTCTTTTGTCAAGTGGCATTTACCATTACATTTAAGTACAGGTTTGTCTTTGTTTTCGCAAAGTTCAGCAACAATGTAATCATAGTTAATATAATAATTTATTACAGGCATAACCGGACGTAACATTGCTATTACATATAAAGCTGCAAATAATAAACCGAATACTCTTGTTTTCAACAAATACTTCTTTAGGACAGAGCAAAATTATGAAATATTATGAAGATTAAAACTGATTTATATCATTAGACCCTTCTGAACTTGTGTGAACTATTTTCATTGCTAGCTAATACTTTAAAAGTGCTAAAAAAACCATCGTCAAATTATTTATCGTTCTATAGCAATACTCCTTTTTAATTCATTTCCTAAAGCATCAACTACTGTAATAATATGTTTCCCGGTAGGTGGTAATATTCCAATTTCATGGAAGGTTTCGGTAGTTTGAATAAACTTATTATCGATATACAAAAAGACTTTAGTTTCAGGGTTTGTATGAGCAATTTTTAGAACTAATGGATTTATTTTTTCATGTTCATTTTTCACTAAAATAAAGGTGCTATTGTTTTTCGGAGAAATAAAATCCATTGTTTTTCCTGTTTCCTGTTTACAATCGGAACGTAACTCAGGTAGTGATTTATAATTTGCATGGTGTTTTTTATAATACCATTCTTGTAAAGGAGGTAATGTAAACCAAGAAGTGTTTTTAATATTATCAAGGGTTTCACAAGATGTATTCACCCTGTTGTTGCTGTTTTTATCTAGGTGAATTAAATGATGAAACGGACATGCTTTAAAACGATTTCCTAGAGTAGGAATCCAGGTTTTAGTAATTTCACAGAGTTCAGTAGCCAGATATCCACTTTGAGCACAAGTATTCACTTCAGTTAATTCATCAAAAGGTTTTGCAAACCATGTTGATTTTGGAAATAAATTAAATACATCAAACAATACTGGAGCAGCACTGTTAATTCCCGTTAAATTTGGGCGTCCTTCACCATCAGCATTTCCTACCCAAACACCAACGACAATATCCTTAGTAACACCAATTGCCCAAGCATCTCGATTCCCGAAACTTGTACCTGTTTTCCAAGCTATTTCTTTTGACGAATCATAAAATTTCCAAGCTTCATCACCATCAGGACGGTTCACTTCTTTCATAGCTTCAAAAGCTAAATAAATACTCCCTGCGTCAAAAATAGGTTTATCATGAGTTAGTTTCCCAAAATCTGTAGTTTCACTTTTTGTAAACGAAGCCTTATCATATTCATTAGTATAATATTCACTTGAATTTTCTGTATAATGATTTACAGTTCCTGCTAATGAAGCGTAAGTATTGCATAAATCCCATAGATTACTTTCTGCACCACCAAGAATTAACGATAAACCATAGTGATTTGGTCCTTTATTGATGTGTTTTAGCTTAAACTTTCCTAGCTCTTCATAAAATCGCGCTAAGCCATATTGATGTAACATTCTAACGGCAGGAATATTTAAAGATTTCGCTAATGCTTCTTTAGCAGATACTGCTCCAGAATACTGTAAGTTGAAGTTTTGAGGAGTATAATTAGCTATAGTAGTTGGTATATCAGCCACTAAAGTATTCGGTAATAGTTCTCCTTTGTCAAGCATTGCCATATATAATAATGGTTTTAAAACACTTCCGGTACTTCTTGGTGCATCAATAATATTTACATCTTTTTGGTTTTCTTTAGTTGTTGGAGTGTTACCAACATAACCCAATACTTTTTTAGTATTTACGTCTAATACTAATACAGCCATATTATGTACTTCGTTTTGTTTTAGGATGGCGTGATGTTGTTTTACAATAGTATTTATACGTTCTTGAATATTATATTCAACAGCTGTTTTTATACGTTTTCCTTTATTAGATTTTGCTGTTTTTTGCAATAAATGAGGCGCTATTTGTGGTAGTGGAAACGGTTTTTTTGGTAACGTTTCTTGAATAGCTAATTGATAGGTAAGGGTATCTATTATTTTTTGTTTACATAATTTATGCAATAATCGGTTTCTTTTTTTAACTAGTTTTAGTTGGTTTTTCCCTGGGTATATTAAACTAGGAGCATTTGGTAGTACAGCTAAAGTTGCGCTCTCTGCCCATGACAATTGTTGTGCTTGAATACCAAAATATCGCCACGATGCAACATCAATTCCAACTACATTTCCTCCAAATGGTGCATTGGAAGCATAGTAGTTTAAGATATCGTCTTTAGAATAGCTTATTTCTAATCGTGTAGCAAGTATGAGTTCTTTTAAATTTTCGAAAGAGGTTCTAGATTTTCCATCTCTAGATAATCGAATAACTTGTTGGGTAATAGTACTTCCACCTCGAACAACATTCCCTTTAGAAATATTTAATTTTAATGCTTTAAAAATGGATACTGGATTAAAACCTGGATGCTGATAAAAATGAGCATCTTCGAATTGTATGATACAATGTTTAAATTTCTCAGGTACGGAATCACATTTTGGAAATCGCCATTGTCCATCACTTGCAATTTGTGCTCCTAATAATTCTCCTTCACTGCTTTCTATTACTGTAGCTGTAGGTTTATTGAATAACTGTTCCGGTAAACAGAAAGCATAAAATAACAACGCTATTAATAGCACTATTATTTTTAATGTGTGTTTTTTAAGGAATCTAATTATTGTGTGCATTAATCCAACCAATCTTCTTTATACAACTCGTAACGCCTGTCGGTACATTTATCTTCTTCATTATAAAATTCGCGTACTGGATTCATGAATTTATCTAAGATCTTAGTAGAGCCAATATTTTCAATAGATACATCAGCAGTTACTTTAACACATCCTTTTTCTGTAAAACCAAAATCGAGTAATCCTTTAGTAATTTCTGTACCATAACCAATACCCCAAAATTGTTCTCGTAAACGATAACCAATTTCATCGTCATTTTCATCATTCTTCAAGTACGCACACAAACCTATAAAGCAATTACTTTTTTTCTCTACAATAGCTCTTACTTGCTTGTCTGAATTGAATGTTTCATCAGAAATTAATTTATTTAAAAATGCGTCACTTTCTACTCTAGTCATTATGGGCCTAGGTATTGGATTCATCACATTCGGATTTCCCATCATATCAAAAAAGGCTTCAGTATCTTTTAAGTTAACCTTACGTACAGTTAATCTTTCGGTTTCAAGAATCATTATATTTTGTTTTTTTGAGTTCCTTCTCCTTGAGGAGAAGGGCAGAATGAGGTGGTAGTTTAATTGACTCCTCACCTTAATACTCTCCCCAAGGAGAGTAAACAGTTACTAAATACTATTATTAACTTCATATTCACGTTCCACTTTGCAAATTCTAACTTTATACCATGAGTACCAATCGGATTTTCCTTTTTCTTGAGCAAACAAATGCGCTGAGTTTTCTTTCCAGTTTTTTATAGCGTCTAAACTTTCCCAATAGGAAACAGTTATTCCAATAGTTTCTTTAGCAGATTCAATACCTATATATCCAGGTTGTTTTTTGGCTAAAGTTTCCATTTGTTCCGCCATTTTAGAGTATCCTTGATCTCCATCTGTTCTTTTAGAGGTGAAGATAACTGCGTAATATGATTGTGTATTATTCATCTATGATAATTAGTTTTAAAAGGAGATAAAATTTCTCTCGTCTTGTTTCTGCCCCAAAAATTTGAGGATACATGATTCTATTTAACTACCTCAACCCATTGGCCTTTTGTACGTACAAAATAATCATCATCATACATGGCTTCGCATTGTACTCCTGATAAGTAATAGCTTCCTAAATAAGATGCGTTTAATAGTACGCGAACTGTTTTCGTTTCACGAGATTTTAAATCGAAATAAAAATTAGAACGATCATCTCTAATATCTTCATGGTCGACGGTATTGTTGTCAAAAGCCCCAAAATCTGTAAAACGGGTATTTACAATTTCCCAACCAGAAGGGAAAATTACTGAAAGAGCTACATCTTTTACGAGCTCGTTTTTATGATTAGAAATAGTAACTTCAGCTATAAAATCGGTTCCTTGACTCACTTTTGAAACATCTAATAATTTACCATTTTTAGTTTTATAAGCTACTGTAGCTGTTAAATTACGTTGTGCAATTTTCTCCTGTCCAACTGGTAGCACTCCTTTATTTAATACTCTCGCATAAATAGTATTGTTTTTATTATTTTTAAGTTCAATACTATTTGCTCCGTTAATAACTGTAATTGCTCTACTAGCTAGAGTTTTAGAAGTACTAACTGAAGTGTTGTTTTTACCGTTAGCAGTATAACTTACTGCAATTCCTTTTCCTCCAATAAAAGCTGCATATTTAGCCATTGCTAACAAGCTATACGCAGTGGTTTGTGTACTCATATATCTTTTATTTGATAATGCTTGAGCAATATGTTTTCCAAGATCTATCGCTTTAAGATGATCTTTTAACAGCACATAAGTTTCCAGCGCCATTGCCTTATTTCTGCCAGTAGAACCATAGGTATAGTAGTTGTACTTTTGTGGAGTAAACACTAATGGGGTATTATTCACTAATTCATTTGCGGCATCTTTTTGACCTATTAAAGCATAGGCTGCTGCCAGACGATATTTAGCTTCATTGGTAATATTTCTTGTTTCTCGTAAACGGTTCATAGAAGATAAATCAGCATTATTCGCTAATGCTAATGTGTATAATCTATAAGCTTGAGCTAGCCCATTTCTGCGATATGTTTCACTATATCGCCAGCTTTTAGCAACTTGTTTTTGATAACTCAACCATTTTGCTTTGAACGAAATTGGAAGGACAAATCCTTTTTTCTCAGCTTCCAGTAAAAAATGTCCAGCATAACTTGTGCTCCAATCGTTTACATTATGACCTCCTTGCCAGTATGAAAAACCACCACTTGTGGTTTGAAAATGTGCTAATCGATCAATCCCACGCTGAATGTTCCTTTGAATTTGTTGTTTCTTTTTTGTGCTTAAATCAAAAATATCATTTAAAAATAATTGAGGGAAAACACTAGAGGTTGTTTGTTCAACACATCCATGTGGATATTGTATTAAATATTGTAGTCTAGAATTAAAATCCATCGATGGTAAAGAAGATAGTTCTATAGCAGCTCCATTTGTTCCTGTTACTCCAAAAGTTTCAAAATTAATTATTTTGGTACTATTAGGCTCTAGAATAACATCAACAGTTTCGGTAGTTTCTGGATTAGGATTTACAGCATCTACTTCAACTTCATAAGATGCTTTTTCGCCATTTCCAGAAGCTATAATTTCTAAAGTTCCCAATCCGTTTTTAAGTACTTCAATGTCAAAATACACCATTTTCTCATCTGGTTGACTAAATGAAATATTTTGAGTACTACTTCCAATTACTTTAAAAGTATCGTTTTGCTTTAATTTTACACTAACATTTTTAACTTTCTTTTCCATTGCAAAAACAGTAATAGGTAAACGAACCTTCTCTCCTGGAGTTACTTTCCTAGGCAGTGATGCTAATACCATTAATGGCTTGCGTACAGGAGTTGTTTTTTCAGTATTCCCATAGGCTTCTGCTTCAGGATTATGAGCAACAACCATGGTGCGTACTGATCCTATATATTTTGGGATTTTTACATGATGAGTTTTTGATTGATTTTCACCAATTTCAAAAGGCCCTAAGTATACCACAACAGGTTTAAAACGGTTTGCTTTTTTATTTTTACTACCAGCAGCCATTCCATCACCTCCAATACTAAACACTTGATTGATACGACCACCATAAGCACCTAATACATCATCATAAATATCCCACGTTTTTACGCCTAATGCTTGCTTTGCATAAAAAGTATTCCAAGGATTAGGGGTTTTAAATCGTGTTAAATCCAATAAGCCTTCATCTACAATAGCAATAGAGTAGGTCATAGGTTTACCGTTTTTTTCGTTTACTTTTACTGTAAATTTTTGTTCAGGTTGCAATACATTTGGCATTGATATTTCAGGATACAAACGTGTAGTAGGATTCTCTACAGTAATACCTGTAACTCCATAAGTACGTATGGGTAAATCATTGGCAGTATTGGCATGTTTCTGAATAGAAGCAATATTAATATATACATTAGGTGCCATTTCAGGAGTAATATCAAAACTAAATTTAGTGTCTCCTTTTGTGGTTTTAACCCAACGTGATTCTAATACTTCAGTACCGTTTTCAATGGTAACTAATGCAGTTCCATCACCTCCAGATGGAAAAGTTACGTTTGCAGTTTCGCCTACATTATAGGTGTTTTTATCAGCTTTAAAAACAAGCATTGTAGCTTCACTAGGATTTCCTTTTCTTGCTTTTCCAGCCCATCCTGGCCAATCAACAAAAATCATTTTTCCTGTAGCATGCCCACTTTTTTTATTTACAACACGTACTAAGAAACGTCCCCAGTCAGGATATTTCAACTCAAAATTAAAAGATGCTTTTCCGTTAGATTTTGTAGTGATTGTTTTAACGAAAACTGTTTCTCGGTAAGTACTACCGTCATATTGGGATAAATTATTATTAGAGGAATTCCACCACCAACTATTATTTACTTTATAGATTTTAACTTCTAAGTCACTTACAGCAATAGGTTTTCCGTTTTCGTCTACTGTTGCTACATCAAACCGATGTTGTGTATCGGTTAGTAGCATGTTTCTTGCACGATCTCCTTTTGGAGTACTAAGTCCAACATAAGAAGTGTATGGCGAATAGGTTTTGCTAAATACATCAGTACTAAAGTCACCGCCATTTTCATATACTTTTGTAATGAAAGAAGCTTTTAACATCCCTGGTGATTTACTTTTTAATTCAGGTTTAAAATTGAAGGATGTTTTTCCTTGTTCATCTACTCTTCCTTCAAAGACAGTTTGTTCTTCTGAGTTAAAACGTCTTGCAGGATCATCAAAAACATAATCTGAAAAGTTCTTGAATTTTGTTAACTGTTGATGGAACTTTACATTCACATCGGCCTTTAAATTTTTGGCAATAGCACCATGTAACCATAATGCTTCAATTGTTCCTTTAATAGGGTTTGTTGAGGTAATTATATCTGCGTCAAAACCTGCTTTTATTTTTAATCTATTTGGCTTAATAGTTTCTATTTTAATACGCTTACTAAACTGTGCTCCTCCAACATTTATTTTAGCAGTCCAGTTTCCTGTAGTTGCACTAGCATCGGTAGGAATGGTAAAACGGTAAAAATTATTTAGCCCTTTAGTACTAACTTCTCTATGCGTAATAGTTCCTTTAGGGTCTGATAATTCAAATTTTACAGGATGTCCGATAGGTAATTTATTAGCTTTGTCATTAAGCATAAATGATAAAAACAAAGTGTCTCCAGGTCTCCAAACTCCACGTTCTCCATAGATAAATCCTTTTAGACCTTTTTTTAAACGTACCCCAGAAACATCATACTTACTCATGGATAATGCATTACCATCATTTAATTTTACATAAGTAGTTTGTTTGTTTTTACTCACTAAGGCAAAAAATGCTGATTTTTCTGCGTCATAATATGCTTGTCCGTTTTCGTCAGTTGTTTTTGAACTAATTTCTTGTTGTTGGTAATTGTAAAATTTAACGGTTGCATTGGGAACAGGTTCAGTGGTTAGAATATCACTAACCGCTACAAAATAAGATTTATTAGTTCCTTTTTTTACCGTTACTCCCAAATTAGAAGCAAGTACGTTAGCGCTTATTTTTTTATTTCTATAATAGGAATGATCGCATGGGTTATCACGCTCTCTCCAGCTATAGTCATAGTCGTAATTATCACCATAATAATATCCTCCATAATCCCAATTACTATCTTCAATTTCTTCATCATCAAAGTTAATTATTTCAATATCTTCAGTAGTAACGGATTCTCCTTCACATTTGTATAAGGAGTATTTTTTAAGAAAGGATAATTGCACTCTATAAATTGCACCTGGATCAGAAGCGATAATCTGTTTTAAATCAATAGAAAAGGAATTCCATTTACTTAAGCTAGTTACCGATTTTTTTTCTAGATTGATTGTTTTTTTTGCAATTGGACGAGCTACTTGTTTTAAGTTATTATTTCCTTTTAAATCGTTATTTTGTAGAAATTGTAAGATATTATCTTGGTAAATTTTGAAAACAGTAACATCTACAGCTTTTAAATTTATACTTTCAAAATTGAATTTTAAATTATCTGAAGTTGGTAAAATGCTACCGTTTTGTAATAATTTTAATTCAGGTTTTTGCTGCTCAAAAGCAATGTTCTGCTTAAAAGGATTTTTAAGTTTATATCCGTCGGTACTTATTATTCCTTGAAATATTTCTACGGCAACAGTTCCTTTTAAAGTGGTGTTGGTAAAAACCTTTAAAGTATTACCATCAACAACATATTGTAATTTTTTAGCTCCTTTAATGTCTACAAGACCATTAAAGTTTTGATTTTTTTGTAGTGGATCAGAAAAGTTTATTTCCAAATACTGTTTATCCTCATTGCTAACAGCAACATCCACTACCTGAAAATTATTTTTTCCAATTACCGCATATGGAAAGCTATAATTTTGGTCAACGTCTATAGGTTTTCCGTTATATGAAATTTGAATTTCAGAATCATCAGCTTTTCGTTGAATACTATCAATAGTGAAAGTGAAAAACTTAGCGTCATCTAAAACGCTGTCAAATTTTATAGTTAATGGGGCTCCGTCTTGTGTAGCAGAAACTAATTTTTTAGCATCTTCTAACAACAATACATCACTAGTTTTTATATTTCCAACTAAATATTGCCAATCCCTATTGTATGATTGCATACTATTGGTAGTAACAATAAAATCTTGTTTGATGGTTTTTACTTTAAAACTGAAATCAGTTAAATCCTTTTCTGTTTTTTGAAATTTATCCAAACGGACTTTAAATACGTATTCAGTGTCTTGTTTAAATGCTGTTTCTGGTTGAAATGAAATAGTTCGATTGTTAAGTGCAATCCACTTTCCTTTCACTTTTGGAGAAACAGAAAAATATACATCATCTAATTCTAAGTTGTTTGACCATTCTGCAATAGGTTTTGCTAGAACAATCCTGACCTCACTTTTTTTAGAAATAATTCCTGAAGATACATTTGCGATATAATCTTTGAAATCATTTTTGTTTGAAGTTAGTGTTTTAGAAGTGTTGTTTCTGTTACAAGAAAGTAATGCCACTGTAACGAAAAGGATCG
>JAWUYQ010000073.1:0-11301 GCA_034110725.1 Flavobacteriaceae bacterium | reverse complement strand
TGCTGAACGAAAAGAAACTAGAGAATTCAACGGGAAAATGTATGTTTTAGAAGAAGCTTTTAAAGCTGATTTTGCTATAGTAAAAGCTTGGAAAGGTGATACTGCTGGAAATTTAATTTTTAAAGGTACCGCACGTAATTTTAACCCATGTATGTGTGGAGCTGCTAAAATAACAATAGCTGAAGTTGAAGAATTGGTTCCTGCAGGAGAATTAGACCCAAATCAGGTTCATGTACCAGGAATATTCGTACAACGAATTTTTCAAGGGAAAGACTACGAGAAAAGAATTGAGCAACGAACTGTAAGACAAAGAAACTAGATCATGTTAGATAAAACTGGAATAGCAAAACGTATTGCTAAAGAATTAAAAGACGGATATTTTGTAAATCTAGGTATTGGTATACCAACTTTAGTTGCAAACTATATACCAACAGGTATTGAAGTAGAGTTTCAAAGTGAAAATGGTGTTTTAGGAATGGGTCCCTTCCCATTTGAAGGAGATGAAGATGCTGATATCATAAACGCAGGGAAACAAACGATAACAACGTTAAAAGGAGCGAGTTTCTTTGACTCAGCTACAAGTTTTGCAATGATTCGTGGACAGCATGTTGATCTTACTATTTTAGGAGCAATGGAAGTTTCTGAAAACGGAGATATTGCCAACTGGAAAATACCAGGTAAGATGGTAAAAGGTATGGGAGGAGCTATGGATTTAGTTGCTTCAGCAGAAAACATTATTGTTGCCATGATGCACCCCAATAAACGCGGTGAATCAAAATTATTGAAAAATTGTTCTCTTCCATTAACTGGAGTAGGATGCGTAAAGAAAATAGTAACAAACCTTGCCGTGCTAGAAGTAACCAATAAAGGATTTAAACTACTTGAAAGAGCTCCAGGAATTTCTGTAGAAGATATTCAAAAAGCTACAGAAGGAACTTTAATTATTGAAGGTGATATTCCAGAAATGGTTTTAGATTAACTTTCTGAAAAAACACTACAAACCGAAGTACTAATTATTTAGTTGCTTCGGTTTTTTGTTTAGATCCCTTTTGGAATAGCATTAATTAACGATTGTGTATATTCAGTTTTTGGATTTGCATATATACTATCTGCCTCACCAACTTCTTCAATTTTCCCTTTATTCATAACTACTAGTTGATCACTCATATATTTCACTACCGCTAAATCATGAGAAATAAAGATGTAACTAAAGCCAAAATTCTCTTTCAGCTCGTTTAACAAATTTAACACCTGTGCCTGAACAGAAATATCCAATGCAGACACTGATTCATCACAAATAATTAATTTGGGTCTCACAGCAATAGTACGGGCGATTCCTATACGCTGACGTTGACCTCCAGAAAATTCATGTGGATAACGATAAAAGTGTTCTTCCAATAACCCAACACGCTCTAATAATTCAATCGTTTTCTCTTTTCGCTCTTTATCATTCTTATATAATTTATGAACCTTCATTGGTTCCATGATTGCTTTTCCGACAGGAACCCTTGGATTTAAAGAAGAATACGGGTCTTGAAAAATTAATTGAATTTCTTTTCTAAGTAATCTTAATTCAGATTTTGAAATTTTAGTTATATCTCTTCCTTTATAGAATATTTCACCTGAAGTAGCTTTATCTAATTGTAAAATAGCATTTCCTAATGTAGATTTACCACAACCTGATTCGCCAACTAAACCTAATGTTTCACCATCATACAAATTAAAACTAACATTATTTACTGCTTTAAAATTAGTATCCTTAGTAAATAAAAATCCTTTTGTTATATATTCCTTATCAACATTAACCACTCTTAATAAAGGTTCGGAATAATACATTTTATGATGTACTTCTTCTCTTTCTACAGATGAAATTACTGTATTCGAAATTGTATCATTCAAATAATCTTGAATTGTGGGCAGTACTTTTAAACGTTCACTAACCGATGGCCTAGAATTAATTAATGCCTTAGTATATTCATTTTTAGGATTCTTAAAAACTTTACGCACACTGCCTTTTTCAACAATTTTACCCTTATACATTACTACAATCTTATCGCTGATTTCTGAAACCAGTGCTAAATCATGTGAAATAAAAATGATACTCATTTTAGTTTCTTCTTGAATAGACTTTAATAATGCAATAATTTCTTTTTGAACAGTTACATCAAGAGCCGTAGTTGGCTCATCAGCAATTAACACATCGGGTTTACAAGCAATAGCCATGGCTATCATAACGCGCTGTTTCTGACCTCCAGAAATTTGATGTGGATACTTATTATATATTTCTTCTGGATTAGGAAGCTTTACTTTTTCAAATAACGTTAACACTTCAAGTTTCACTTCTTTTGTTGAAAGCTTTAAATGACGCTCCAGAACCTCAATAACTTGTTTCCCACAAGTAAGCGAAGGATTTAAAGACGTCATAGGTTCTTGAAAAATCATCGCGATTTTATTACCACGAAGCGTTTGAAAATCAGCGTTAGAATATTCTAATAAATTATCCCCTAAATACTTAATTTCACCAGAACTAAACTTCGTTTGTTTTTTGGGGAGTAACCCTAAAATAGCCAGTGATGAAACAGATTTTCCAGAACCTGATTCGCCTACTATTCCTAATATCTCATTTTTTTTCAATGTATAAGAAACATCAAACAATACTTGATTACTCTTTTGATAAGACTCAAAAGAGATAGATAAATTATTAACCTCTAAAACAATATCATTCATAAATTAAATATACAAACATTATCGCTTTTACACATATATAATTTCTTTATCTGTCAAAAGTGCTTCTCTCTTAAACTTTAAAAATACTTGGGCAACTGCGATGGTATCCTTTTCACAATAATCAACAATTCTATCTAAATTCTTCTCATTATAATACACTTCAGCTACTTGACTTCCGTCAATATCATCTTTAGGAGATGGAACCCCTAAAATACTCGTTAATAATTTTAACGATGTATAATGTTTATAATCCCCAAATTTCCATAGCTCTAAGGTATCTAAATGCGGGATCTCCCACGGTTTTTTTCCAAATAAATTCAACACTTTTGGCAACTCAATTTGATGTATTACCATTCTTCTTGCTATAAATGGAAAATCAAATTCCTTGCCATTATGAGCACATAACAAATGATATGGTTTAAAAAAGTGATTATCTAATAGCGCTTTAAAATCTAGTAAAATTTGTTGTTCTTCTCCAGAATAAGAAGTTATTCTAAAGTTTCTTTCTGAGCTATTTGCTACGAAATATCCTACTGAAATACAGATTATTTTACCGAACTCAGCCCAAATACCAGCTCTATTGTAAAATTCTTTCGGAGTAAATTCTTCCTTACGTTGATATTTTGTTTTTTGTTCCCATAGTTCTTTTACACACTCAGTTAACTCATCGTAATTAGCATGTTCCGGAACAGTTTCTATATCTAAAAATAGAATATTCTCTGATTTAATTTTTTCAAGCATTATGAATTCGATTTTCTTGATTTAATCTTCTGTTTATAATAGCTTTTTTGGGAGATATAAATAGTTTTAGTCACTTCTGCGAAAACAATACCAGACACATTAACAATGTTAACTTGTTTTTCAATATCAATTTCTTTTTGAACTAAAATGTTATTTTTTATTTGGGTGATTTCTTCTTTTGAGAATTTAAAATTTGCAAAAGCACTTTCTCGTGCAGGTCTTTTATATTTAATTTCAGCAGCTTTATCCCATACAACATAATCATCGCCTAAAATATTCATTAACTGTATCATGTAAATAGGATCCGCAGCTGAAAACATACTGCCCCCAAAAATAGCACCTACATAATTTTTGTTTTTATAGTTTAATGGAATTTTGACAGTTACCTCATGTAAATCTTTTGAAACCGATGTAATCTTCCCTACAGATCTTCGATACATAGGTGATAGGTTAAAACCATGTTTATACAATGCAGCTTCAGAAAAAAACTGTTTTAAAAACTCAAATGCAATTTTATACATAAACTTAAAGATACGTATAATTCTTTAAAATAACGATTGTTGCTCACACCCTTGTTCATGCTCTAGCAACCATTTTTTTCGCCATATCCCACTAGCATACCCCGTAAGAGAACCATCAGAACCAATTACTCTGTGACAAGGCAACACAATCCCAAATGGATTCTTCCCATTAGCTGAAGCAACGGCTCTAATTGCTTTTTCATCTCCTAACGAACGAGCTTGTTTTAAATAGTTTGTTGTTTTCCCATAAGGAATAGAATTAAGTGATTTCCAAACAGTTTTCTGGAAATCGGTTCCATTATAATCCAATTGTAATTCAAATATTTTTCTTTCTCCTTTAAAATATTCTTCTAATTGCGCAACACAGCTTTGTAATGATTTTGGGATAGTAGTAGATATTACTACCTCATCATCTAGTATAGAAACTTCAGAAACACCTAATGAACTTCCTATTATTTTACATACACCAATTGGAGTTTTAACATATACTATTTCCACCTCTTTATTTATCATCTATAATACCCAATCGTTTAGCGCGTTGTTCCCAATTATTCCTCGCCAATTGTTGCATATCAGCATCTGTATCACTTTCATCCATTATTTCTAGCCCCAACAAGGTTTCAATAACATCTTCCATTGTTACTGTACCACTCACCGATCCATACTGATCTACAACTAATGCTATATGTTCTTTTTCAGCTATAAACTTTTCAAATAAATCAGGAATAGGAATCGTCCTGTTAACTACAAGTATTTTTCGTTTTAATTCACTTAAAACCATCTTGTCCTGATCTTCGGCTAACTGCTTATAAACATCATCCTTAAGTACATAACCAATGATATTGTCGGGTTTTCCCTGATAAATTGGAATTCTTGAAAAGCGTAAAGTCTTATTCGCTTCATAAAAATTTTTGATACTAATTTGATCGTCAGCAATTTTCATTACCGTTCTTGGCGTCATTATGTCTTGAGCTAAAATAGATTTAAAGTTCAATAAATTTTTAATTACCTTCGACTCTGACTCTTCAAAAACCCCTTCCTCTTTAGCGATATCAGCCATTGCAGAAAAATCTTCTCTACTCAACACACTTTCGCCATGAGCTCCTTTTCCGAATAGTTTTGTAAATAATTGCAATATCCAAATAACTCCTGTCCATTTAAAAAAGAGAATCATCCCACTCAAAATCATTGCCGATGCTGGAGCAAGTTTTTTCCAATGAGTTGCACCTATAGTTTTTGGAATAATTTCCGAGGCAACTAAAATTAAAATAGTCATTACTGCAGAAATAACAAATACCCCGTTTCCATCATCATTAAATACTTGTTTCGCTTCCGTACCTACCATAATTGCACCAACAGTATGTGCAACAGTGTTCAACGTTAAAATAGCAATCAAAGGTTTATCAATATCCTTTTTCATTCCTTCTAACTTACTGGCAAATCTTTTTCCTTCTTTCTTATTTACGCTAATAAACGTTGGTGTTATACATAACAATACTGCTTCCAGTATAGAACACACAAAAGAGAAAACTATTGATAAAACAGCATATGTAATAAGTAATGTCATTATATTTAATGTTATTTTTTAATATAAGATACAATCTAATTGTAACTTATGATAATAGTTTTACAATATCTTTTGCAAAATAACTTGCAATAATATCTGCTCCTGCACGTTTAAAAGCCATCGTGCTTTCCATCATAGTTTCATCATGATTTAACCAGCCTTTTTCTGCAGCAGCTTTAATCATTGAATACTCACCACTAACCTGATATACAGCAACAGGAACATCATATTCATTTTTTACTTCACGCACAATATCTAAATAAGGCATTCCTGGTTTCACCATTACAATATCAGCTCCTTCATCTATATCCATTTCTGTTTCTCGAAGTGCTTCAAAACGATTGGCATAATCCATTTGGTAGGTTTTTTTATCACCAAATCCTGGAGCTGAATCTAACGCATCTCTAAATGGCCCATAAAAAGCAGATGCATATTTAGCTGAATAACTCATGATACCTGTATCAACAAACCCTTCATCCTCTAGAGCTTCACGGATTACTCCTATACGTCCATCCATCATATCACTTGGCGCAACAAAGTCTGCACCAGCTTCCGCGTGAGATACAGCAATTTCAGCTAGTAATTCCGAAGTTTCATCATTTAAAATGATTCCTCCCTCAACAATTCCATCATGTCCAAAAGAAGAATACGGATCTAAAGCAACATCAGTCATAACCAACATATCTGGGCACGCATCTTTTACTGTTTGAATTGCACGTTGCATTAAACCTTTTGCATTTAAAGCTTCTGTACCTGCATTATCCTTTAATTTATCTGGAACTTTCACAAACAACAATACCGATTTTAATCCCATTGACCAGAGTGCTTTTACCTCCATGTACAATAAATCTAAACTAAAACGATAATAATCAGGCATTGAGGCTATTTCCTCTTTTACTCCCATTCCTTCAACCACAAAAAGTGGTACTAAAAAATCATTTGGAGTAATATTATTTTCACGCACTAATGACCTGATTGCGTCATTAGTTCTTAAACGTCTGTTTCTTCTAAGTGGATACATATTTAGATATTAGGTGTTAGTAAAATTTCTTCTTTTTATAATTGATTAAAAATATTCAACTATTTTATTTTTTATGTATTTTATCAAATAACCGTTCTAACATTTTAGGCGCTCCAAAACGATATCCAAAGTATAACTGAAAATAGGCATTAGAATCTTCTACTTTGGTTTCTTGATTTTTATTATAAGTAACCCCATTTACATTAAACTGCATTCCTGTAAATATTTTATCCGAATTATAACCTAAGTTTAATCGCCCTTCAAAAACAAAATTAGTATAAGTTTCTTTATTTTGTTTTTGAATTCCAAACTCATCTTCTTGAATATTCTTAGCGAATTTCAGCCCAAAACCAGGAGATAACCCCAATGAAGCAAAGAAGTTTTTAGATGCTCCAAATACAAAATTATGAATATAACCTCCAGCTATATTCAAATCAAAATTAGTTTCATCTAAAGAAATGAACTCATTGTTTGGATTATTTAATTCTGAATAGAAATAAGATATACTTGGCACAAAACTTCCTGTGCTTTTTATTTGTTTTTGGTTTTGCATCAATAAAGCCTTGAATGAAAAATTCTTATTCCAAACAAAAGAAGTTTTACCTCCAAAACGTTTAACGTTTAGGCTTTTTAGCTGTATAAACGGATCGGTATTTTTTATCCAATTAGCATCAAAATCTGCAGTGTTTTCTACATAAAACCCTTCAATTTTGCTATACTCAAATTCTTGTATAAAGCGCTTGATAAATAAGCGTAGCTGAATTGAATTGATATCCGATTCCCCTTTTAGCTTTTCATCTTCATTATTATTTAAAAAATTTGGAGTAAATCCAATAGTAACACCAATAAATCTGTAATGTACTGAGGCTGCTAACCGAACTGATTCGTTTGGTTTTAAATCGTATTTTTCATTGATTGAACTATTGTTTACTTTATAAGAAAAAGTTTTAGTGTCAATACCGAGTTTTGCATTAATTTTATGTGAGAAATCTTCTACGTACTCACTTTCCTGAGCATTGCAAAATGCTACAAAAAACAAGGTGAATATTATTAAAATAACTCTTTTCATAGTACAATTTATTTAAGCCATTCTTTAGGGCTCTGTAATACTTTTACTAATCGTTCTTCTTCACTTCCTACTTCAGCAATATGATTATAATGCCATTGCACTTTCGGGGGTAAACTCATTAAGATACATTCAATTCGTCCATTTGTTTTTAATCCGAATAAAGTTCCTTTATCATGTACTAAATTAAATTCTACATAACGTCCTCTACGAACTTCTTGCCAATTCTTATTCTCTTCTGTGTATTCTATATTTTTTCTACGTTCAATAACTGGTACATAACTATCTAGAAAGCTATTTCCTATTTCTGTTACAAAATCAAATCGATCTTGCATTGTAAGTACATCTGTTTCTTTTAAATAATCGAAAAACAATCCTCCAATTCCTCTCCCTTCGTTTCTATGTGCATTATAAAAATATTCGTCACATCTCTTTTTATACATCGGGTAGAACGAATTATCATGCTTATCACAAGCATCTTTACATACTTGGTGAAAATGAATTGCATCTTCATTAAATAAATAATAAGGCGTTAAATCTTGTCCGCCACCAAACCACTGTGTAACAATATTTCCTTTACCATCGTACATTTCAAAATAACGCCAATTGGCATGAACGGTTGGTGCAAATGGATTTTTAGGGTGTAGCACTAAACTTAAACCACAAGCAAAAAAGTCACCTTCCTCAACCTTAAATTGCTTTCTCAATACTTCTGGTAACACTCCATGAACAGCAGAAATATTTACTCCTCCTTTTTCAAAAACATTTCCATTTTCTATTACACGAGTTCTACCTCCTCCTCCTTCTGGCCTATCCCATAAGTCTTCTTGAAAAGTAGCTTTACCATCTACTTCTTCTAATTTCTTACAAATTGTATCTTGTAATTGATGTATATATGCTTGAAATTTTTCTTTCATAGAATGAATTATTTTTCTTGATGAACTCTTTTTACAGTTTCTTTTGTTGCTGATACAACAGACAATGGCAACACTAATAAAACTCCTATTACAGGAATCATTAGTATTAACATAAATACTATACCATTTCCAATTGCAATTCCTTTATGTTGTTTCACAAAAGTAATACTGTCTTTATAATTATAGTGGCGTTCTAGGGTATAATCCATATTTCCAAAACCTGCATAATAGGCTTGTATAAGGAATATTAATCCTGTAAAAACGATACCTATAACTGGTATTAAACTTAAAAAAAATAATGGAATAATGAATAGTATCTCTTTAACTAGATTTCTAACATTAATTTTTATAGCTCTAGCAAGAGTAATTGAAAATTTAGTATCTGTATGTACATCACCTAAATAGTACTTTTCTATTTCTTCAGAAACAGGACTCATAAATGGCGCAGAAAAAGCCATAACCACATGTCGGTAAATAACTAATCCAAAAACAACAATTAATGCTCCTCCAATAAAATTACTTATTGTTGAAACAACTTCTTCCCCCCAATCAAAAGGCCACAAACTTGTAATATGGTTACCAATAGTATCGGATAAAAAGTAAGCTAACACAAATACTAGAACAGCAGTAGCTACACTAATTAAAATAGGAACAACAAAGTATTTCCAAAGCTTGAGTTTATTGAGCAACTCAAACGCCGAAAAATAGGCTTTAATTCCATTTATTATGTTAGTTGCTATTTTCAATCCACATAGATTATAATAGATTCAAATAATCAATTTCTAATAAGTTTTGCGCTAAATCGCTTATAGAAGTGATACATAAACGCAAAGGACTAGTGATTGTGTTTTTTAAATCAAACACAATACTGTCCTCCACTATAGTTCTTTTAAAATCCGCATTAAATCCGTAGTATTTATTTTTTGGAACATAAACACTGTTACAAGCAATAAAAAATACAACAATACCTAATCCGTATTTTAATAATTTATTTATGATCCTTCGTACTCTTTTACTGCATCAATAAATGCCTTTGCATTATCTAAAGGTACATTTGGTAAAATACCATGACCAAGATTTACAATATATTTATATTTCCCAAAATCATTAATCATTTGAGTAACCATTTTTTTAATTACAGCTGGTGGTGAAAATAAACGCGTAGGATCAAAATTCCCTTGTAAAGTCATATTCCCTCCTGTTAAGTAACGAGCGTTTTGAGGAGTGATTGTCCAATCTACCCCTAAAGCAGATGCATTAGATTTTGACATTTCATCTAAAGCGAACCAACATCCTTTTCCGAATGCAATCACTGGAGCATCATCTTTTAACGCTTCAATAATTTGGTTGATGTATTGCCAAGAAAATTCTTGATAATCTACTGGAGACAACATTCCTCCCCAAGAGTCAAATATTTGTACTGCATTTACTCCTGCAGCAACTTTCGCTTTTAAATAAGCAATTGTAGTATCTGTGATTTTTTGTAGTAAAGTATGAGCAGCAACTGGGTTTGTAAAACAAAACTCCTTTGCTTTATCGAAATTTTTACTTCCTTGCCCTTGTACACAGTAACATAAAATTGTCCAAGGTGAACCAGCAAATCCGATTAACGGTACTTCATTATTTAATTTCTCTTTAGTAGCTTTAATTCCTTCCATAACATATCCTAATGCGTCATTCACATCTGGAACAATTACATTATTTACATCATTTAAATTACGAATAGGATTTGGTAAATATGGTCCAAAATCTGGTTTCATTTCTACCTCAATATTCATTGCTTGAGGAATAACTAATATGTCCGAAAACAATATAGCAGCATCCATCCCGTATCTACGAATTGGTTGCACTGTTATTTCTGAAGCTAGTTCTGGTATTTGACAACGGGTGAAAAAATCGTATTTTTTCTTCAACTCCATAAATTCTGGCAAATATCTACCTGCTTGACGCATCATCCAAACTGGTGGTCTATCTACTGTTTCTCCTTTTAAAGCTCTTAAAAATAAATCGTTTTTTATCATCGTATATCGTTGCTAATTATCAAGAAATTTTGAAGAAACAAAGATACCGTAATTGCGCTTTTAAACCATACTTTTCCCTTTGAAATTTTTATTGAAACACTCCAAGTGTTGAACCCTTTAAAAATGTATATTTGTTAATTCGGTGTGCGTTTATAAAAATTCGTTAACACAAGTAATAAAACCCATTAATGGGTTGAAACAAGATTTACAGTTTATGAGTACAATAGATATCGTTATAGGAGCATTACTAGTTTTTGGTTTGGTGCGCGGCTTTATGAAAGGGTTATTTGTAGAGGTAGCTTCTATTATTGCATTAATTGCTGGTGTTTATGGAGCTATTCATTTTTCACATTATGTAGCTACCAAATTAGACGAAAGCGTTGATTGGGATCAAAACTATATTAATGTAGTTGCTTTTGCCGCAACTTTTTTCGTGATAATAGTAATAGTTTCGCTAGCAGGAAAAGCATTTACCAAACTAGCCGACTTTGCCTCATTAGGAATATTAAACAAACTACTAGGTGGGGTTTTTGGAGCGTTGAAATTTGGACTAATTGCTAGTGTAGTACTTATCGTTTTTTCTCACGCCAACAGCACTATTGAATTTATACAACCTGAAAAATTAGAAAATTCAGTTTTATATAAGCCTGTAAAAGGGTTGGCAACCATGATTTTTCCTGACATCATCAAACAAGAAGAAGAATTACGAGAAGAACTGAT
>JAWUYQ010000072.1:0-16300 GCA_034110725.1 Flavobacteriaceae bacterium | reverse complement strand
ATGAAAAGAGAAGGTCAACTTTGGATTAAAATATTTCCAGATAAGCCTATTACAAAAAAGCCTCTTGAAGTACGTATGGGTAAGGGTAAAGGTTCAGTAGAGTATTGGGCTGCAGTTGTAAGACCAGGAAGGTTAATTTTTGAAGTTGGTGGAGTGCCAATTGAAGTTGCAAAAGAAGCGTTACGTTTAGCAGCACAAAAACTTCCAGTTCAAACTAAATTTGTCATAGCTAGAGATTATCAAGCGTAATTGTAAATTTTAAGATCATGAAACAATCAGAAATAAAAGATCTGTCTACAGATGATTTACAAGCTAAGCTTGTAGAACTTAAGAAGAGTTATACTGAATTAAAATTTGCTCACGCTATCCAACCTTTGGATAATCCGTTACAAATACGTACAGTAAGAAGATCAGTTGCACGAGTTGCAACTGAACTAACTAAAAGAGGATTACAATAATAGTTACTCTACTGAAAGATGGAAAAAAGAAATTTAAGAAAAGAAAGAATAGGAATAGTTACTAGTAATAAAATGACGAAATCAATAGTGGTTTCTGAAGTTAAGAAAGTAAAGCATCCTATGTACGGAAAATTCGTTTTAAAAACGAAAAAGTACGTTGCACACGATGAAACAAACGACTGTAATATTGGAGATACGGTAAAGATCATGGAAACACGACCTTTAAGTAAATCTAAATGTTGGAGATTAGTAGAAATAATTGAAAGAGCAAAATAATGGTACAACAAGAATCAAGACTTAGAGTTGCAGATAATACCGGAGCAAAGGAAGTTTTAACTATCCGTGTTCTTGGTGGAACTAAAAGAAGGTATGCTTCTGTTGGAGATAAAATTGTTGTTACAATTAAAGATGTTACTCCAAACGGTAGTGTAAAGAAAGGACAGGTTTCTACAGCTGTTGTAATTAGAGTTAAAAAAGAGATTAGAAGACCAGATGGTTCTTATATCCGTTTTGATGATAATGCATGTGTGTTGTTGAACCCTACAGGAGAAATGCGTGGAACACGTGTTTTTGGACCAGTATCAAGAGAACTTCGTGATAAAGGATTTATGAAGATTGTATCATTAGCACCTGAAGTGCTTTAATATTTTGTAAAGATGACAAAGTTAAAGATAAAAACAGGAGATACAGTTAGAGTAATTGCTGGAGATCATAAAGGATCAGAAGGAACGGTTACAAAAATTCTTCGTGAAAAAAACAAAGCGATTGTTGAAGGTGTAAACATGGTTTCTAAGCATGTTAAGCCTAACGCTGAAAATCCTCAAGGAGGAATCGTAAAAAAAGAGGCTGCTATGCAAATCTCTAATTTATCTTTATTAACTAAAGATGGTAAAACTACCAGAGTTGGTTATAAAGGTGAAGGAAAAGATAAGGTAAGAGTTTCTAAAAAATCTAATGAAGTAATTTAGTTATGGCTTACGTTTCAAGATTAAAACAAGAGTACAAGGACAGAATCGTTACTGCTCTTACAGAAGAATATAGTTACAAGAATATAATGCAAGTGCCTAAATTAGAAAAAATAATTATTTCTAAAGGTGTAGGTGCTGCAGTATCTGATAAGAAATTGATAGATCACGCGTTAGAAGAAATCACTAAGATTTCAGGACAACAAGCTGTATCTACATTGTCTAAGAAGGATGTTGCTACTTTTAAGTTACGTAAAGGAATGCCAATTGGTGTTAAAGTTACTTTACGTGCAGAAAGAATGTATGAGTTTTTAGACAGATTAGTTACTGCATCTTTACCACGTGTAAGAGATTTCGGTGGAATCAAAGCTGATGGTTTTGATGGAAGGGGTAACTATAGTTTAGGAGTTACTGAGCAAATTATTTTCCCAGAAATAAATATTGACAAAGTTAATAAAATTGGCGGGATGAATATTACATTTGTAACTTCAGCTGAAACTGATAAAGAAGCAAAATCATTGTTAACTCAATTAGGGTTACCTTTTAAAAAGAATTAAGACATGGCTAAAGAATCGATGAAGGCCCGTGAGGTCAAAAGACGTAAGTTAGTTGCAAAATATGCTACAAAAAGAGCTGCTTTGAAAGAAGCTGGTGACTATGATGCATTGCAAAAATTACCGAAAAACGCATCTCCAGTTCGTTTACATAACAGATGTAAATTAACAGGACGTCCAAAAGGATACATGCGTACATTCGGAATTTCTCGTGTTACATTCAGAGAAATGGCAAACCAAGGTTTAATACCTGGTGTAAGAAAAGCCAGTTGGTAAAAGTTTATAAATTGGTTTAAGGTTCGGCAGTATTGTTTACTGCCGAAAACCAAAGCCGCAAATTAATATATATGTATACAGATCCAATAGCGGATTACCTAACGAGAGTTAGGAATGCAGTGAGAGCAAACCACAGAGTGGTTGAAATTCCTGCTTCTAATTTAAAGAAAGCTATAACTAAGATTTTATTTGATCAAGGTTATATTTTAAGTTACAAATTTGATGACGAGTCAGTACAAGGAACAATTAAAATTGCCTTAAAATATGACGAGAACAAGCAATCTGTAATTAGAAAAATCGAAAGAGTAAGTAAACCAGGTTTACGTAAGTACGTCTCTTCTACTGAAATGCCAAGAATTTTAAATAGTTTAGGTGTTGCAATTGTTTCTACTTCTAAAGGAGTAATGACAGGAAAACAAGCTCGTAGAGAGAATGTTGGTGGAGAAGTTATTTGTTCAGTTTGCTAATTTTAAAATCTAGAAAGCATGTCAAGAATAGGTAGAAGTCCAATTGAAATTCCAGCAGGAGTTACAGTTGATGTAAAAGACGGAGTAGTTGTAGTTAAAGGTAAAATGGGTGAATTAACTCAGGAGGTTTTAGATATAACTGTTAAGATAGAAGAAGGAGTAATTACTTTAGAACGCCCATCAGAAGTTAAAGATCACAAAGCAAAGCACGGATTGTACAGAGCTTTGATTGCTAACATGATTGAAGGTGTTGTTAAAGGATTTACTAAAGAATTGGAATTAGTAGGTGTAGGGTATAGAGCAAGTAATCAAGGTCAAAAACTTGAATTAGCTTTAGGTTTCTCTCACAACATTGTTTTAGATGTAGCTCCAGAAGTTATAATCGAAACAATATCTAATAAAGGTAAAAATCCAATTATAAAATTAACATCTGCAGACAAACAATTAGTAGGGCAAGTAGCGGCAAAAATCCGTTCTTACCGTAGACCAGAACCGTATAAAGGTAAGGGTATTAAGTTTGTTGGAGAAGTGTTAAGAAGAAAAGCTGGTAAATCAGCTTAATATTTTTAAAGGCGATATAAAACAAGTAAGTCAACAATCATTTTTACGTTAAATTTTAATGATTGTTGGTTTTATAAATTTTGTAGAACCGTTAAAATACTAAAAATCGACAAATGAAATTATCAAAAAACGATAGAAAAACAAGAATCCATAACAGAGTTAGGAAGATTGTTTCTGGTACTTCAGAAAGACCAAGATTGGCCGTTTATAGAAGTAATAAAGAAATTTACGCGCAAGTAATTGATGACGTAACTGGAAAAACAATTGCTGCATCTTCTTCAAGAGATAAAAGTTTTAGTGCTGAAAAAGGTACTAAGTCTGAAATCGCTACTTTAGTTGGTAAAGCTGTTGCTGAAAAGGCTATCAATGCTGGTGTTAATACTATTTCTTTTGATAGAGGTGGTTCTTTGTACCATGGTAGAATTAAGTCATTAGCTGAAGGAGCTAGAGAAGGTGGATTAAAATTTTAAGAAATTATGTTTCAAACTAATAAAAATGCAGAACTAGTAAAACCCCAGGGTTTAGATCTTAAAGATCGTTTAGTTGGTGTAAATCGTGTTACTAAAGTAACAAAGGGTGGTAGAGCATTCGGATTTTCAGCTATTGTTGTAGTTGGAGATGAAGCGGGTGTTGTTGGTCACGGTTTAGGGAAATCTAAAGACGTTGCTAGTGCTATCGCTAAGGCTATCGAAGATGCTAAGAAAAACTTGGTTCGTATTCCTTTAATTAAAGGAACATTACCTCACCAACAATTAGGTAAGTTTGGTGGTGCAAGAGTTAACATTATCCCAGCTGCTCCTGGTACAGGAGTAATTGCAGGTGGTGCTATGCGTCATGTACTTGAGGCTGTAGGTGTACATGATGTATTATCTAAATCTCAAGGGTCTTCTAACGCTCATAACGTAGTTAAAGCAACATTTAATGCTTTATTACAATTAAGAGATGCTAAAGATGTTGCAAAACAAAGAGGTATTTCTTTAGAAAAATTGTTTAAAGGTTAATCAAGTTAAAGATGACAAAGATTAAAGTAACATTAGTAAAAAGCGCTATAGGTAGACCAGAGAGACAAAAGAGAACATTAATTTCTCTTGGTCTTAGAAAGTTAAATCAAACTATAGAGCATGATGCTACGCCAACAATAGTTGGTATGGTAAACAAAGTTCAACATTTAGTTTCTGTAACGGAAGCTTAATTAAAACATTTATAACATGGATTTAAGTAATTTAAAACCAGCTGAAGGTTCAGTACGTAACAATTCTAAGAGACTTGGTAGAGGTCAAGGTTCTGGAAAAGGTGGTACTGCAGCTAGAGGACATAAAGGAGCAAAGTCAAGATCTGGATATTCTAGAAAGATTGGTTTTGAAGGTGGTCAAATGCCTTTACAACGTCGTGTTCCTAAGTTTGGTTTCACAAACATCAATCGTAAAGAATTCGCAGGTGTGAACTTGGATACTTTACAAGAATTGGTAGACGCTGGAAAACTTACTGATACTGTAGATTTAGACGTGTTGATTGCTAACAGAATTGTTGGTAAAAACGACTTAGTTAAAATTTTAGGTAGAGGAGAGTTAAAAGCAAAGTTAACAGTTTCTGTTCATAAGTTTACTGCAAATGCAAAAGCGTCTATTGAGGCTGCTGGAGGATCTGCTGAAGCTTTATAATATTATTTCATGAAGAAAATTATAGAATCAATACAGGGAGTTTGGCAAATTGAAGAATTAAGAAATAAAATTCTTATTACTTTAGGTTTATTACTTGCATATAGATTTGGAGCACAAATTGTGTTACCAGGTATAGATGTAAGTCAATTGTCAGGATTAAGTGATAAATTCGATGATGGAGGTTTTTTGGCCTTGATTAACGCCTTTACAGGAGGAGCTTTAGCTAAAGCTTCTGTATTTGCACTTGGTATAATGCCTTATATTTCAGCTTCTATTGTTGTTCAATTAATGACTATAGCAATTCCTTATCTTCAAAAACTACAGAAAGAAGGTGCTAGTGGGCAAAAGAAAATTACGCAAATTACACGATGGTTAACCATCGTTATTTGTGTTGTTCAAGCTCCATTTTATTTAGGAAGTTTACCTAGTTTAGGTGTTCCTGAAGCAGCTTTTGTTTTTGGTAGAGGAGGAATGTTTTGGGTTTCTTCTATAACGATCTTAGTTACAGGGTGTGTATTCGCTATGTGGTTAGGTGAGAAAATTACTGATAAAGGAATAGGTAACGGTATATCACTATTGATTATGGTAGGGATTATTGCTAGTTTACCTGGTTCTTTTATGCAGGAAATTGGTTCTAGAGTATCAGGAGATGGTGGTAACGGTGGTGTTATGATGCTTTTGATAGAAGTAATTGTTTGGTTAGTTATTATTCTACTTTCAATAATGTTAGTTTTAGCTGTAAGACAGGTTCCTGTTCAGTATGCTAGACGTTCAGCAGTTGGAGGGTATGAAGAAGGTGCTAGACAGTTTTTACCATTGAAGCTTAACGCTTCAGGGGTAATGCCAATTATATTTGCTCAAGCTATTATGTTTGTACCTGCTGTTGTAGGGGAGGCATTTGGTGAAGGAGCATTTGCTGAGTTCTTAAAAACAGAGTTTACGAATATGTTTGGTTTTTGGTATAACGTAGTGTTCGCATTACTAATTATCATCTTTACATATTTTTATACTGCAATCACGGTTCCTACCAACAAAATGGCAGAAGACTTAAAGCGTAGTAATGGTTTTATTCCAGGTATCAAACCAGGAACTGAAACTGCTGATTATTTAGATAAGATAATGTCTCAAATTACATTACCTGGATCTATCTTTTTAGCACTTATCGCTATTTGCCCTGCAATTGTAATCAAGTTAATGAATATTCAACAAGGTTGGGCATTGTTTTACGGAGGTACATCATTACTAATTTTAGTTGGTGTAGCAATGGATACTATGCAGCAAGTTAATTCTTACTTATTAAATAAGCATTATGACGGATTAATGGAAACTGGTAAAAACCGAAAAGCAGTAGCATAACTATGGCAAAGCAACAAGCAATAGAACAAGACGGAAGTATTATTGAAGCATTATCAAATGCGATGTTCCGTGTTGAGTTGGAAAATGGTCACATTGTAACAGCTCACATATCAGGTAAGATGCGTATGCATTACATTAAGTTGTTACCTGGTGATAAAGTAAAGCTTGAAATGAGTCCTTATGACTTGTCAAAAGCAAGAATTACATACAGATATTAAAATAATTGTCAAAAAATTATTAATATATCTAACAATTATTTAGTTTTGCAATCTCGTAAAACTAAATAGTTGTTACGAAACAAGGAAAATAGAGAGAGATTTCTGTTTTCAAATTAAAAATTAAGAGATGAAAGTAAGAGCATCAGTTAAAAAAAGAAGTGCAGAGTGCAAAATCGTACGTCGTAAAGGTAGATTGTACGTTATTAATAAAAAGAATCCTAGATTTAAACAAAGACAAGGGTAATGGCTAGAATTGCAGGTGTTGATATCCCAAAACATAAAAGGGGTGTAATCGCATTAACTTACATATTTGGTGTAGGTTCGACTAGAGCTAAAAATGCTTTATCGACAGCGGGAGTAAGTGAAGATACAAAAGTTTCAGATTGGACTGATGAAGAAATCGGTAACATTCGTGAGGCGATTGGGTCATTCACAATTGAAGGTGAATTACGTACGGAAATTCAATTAAACATTAAACGTTTAATGTATATCGGATGTAATAGAGTAATTCGTCATAGAACTGGTCTTCCATTAAGAGGGCAAAGAACTAAGAACAACTCTAGAACTAGAAAAGGTAGAAGAAAAACAGTAGCTAACAAGAAAAAAGCATAATATTATGGCAAAGTCAACAAAAACTGCTAAGAAAAGAAAGGTTGTTGTAGACGCGGTAGGTGAAGCTCACGTATCATCGTCATTCAATAATATTATCATCTCTTTGACAAACAAAAAAGGTGATGTAATAGCTTGGTCTTCTGCTGGTAAGATGGGGTTTAGAGGTTCTAAAAAGAATACTCCTTACGCTGCTCAAACTGCTGCTGAAGATTGTGCGAAAACTGCACACGAAGCAGGATTAAGAAAAGTAAAAGTTTATGTAAAAGGACCAGGTAACGGACGTGAGTCTGCAATCAGATCTTTACATAACGCAGGAATTGATGTTACAGAGATTATCGATGTAACTCCTTCAGCTCATAACGGTTGTAGACCTCCTAAAAGAAGAAGAGTTTAATCACTTTTTAAAAATAAACTGAAATGTAACTATTGTTATGTTTCAGTTCTTTTTATATTTAATAATCACTGAGTGGATTACATGGTTGTCGAAGGATAGATAAGCCTTAATTCATAACCCCGCTCTTAATAATTTAGAAATGGCAAGATATACAGGACCAAAAACTAGAATTGCTCGTAAGTTTGGTGAAGCAATTTTCGGAGAAGATAAATCTTTTGAAAAAAGAAATTTCCCTCCAGGACAGCATGGTAACACTCGTAGAAGAGGTAAGAAATCAGAATATGCTATCCAATTAATGGAAAAGCAAAAAGCTAAATATACTTATGGTATGTTAGAGCGTCAATTTCGTAACTCATTTAAAAAAGCATCTGCTGATAATGGTATTACAGGTGAGGTTTTATTACAGTTATGTGAATCAAGATTGGATAATGTTGTTTACAGAATGGGTGTCTCTCCTTCAAGAAGTGGAGCTCGTCAATTAGTTTCTCACAGACATATTACTGTTAATGGAGAAATCGTAAACATTCCTTCTTATTCTTTAAGCGCAGGTGATGTGGTTGGAGTAAGAGAAAAATCTAAATCTTTATCTGCTATTGAAAATTCATTAGCAAATAATAGTAATGTTTTTGAGTGGATGACTTGGAATAATGCTACTAAATCAGGAACTTTCGTTGCTGTGCCGTTACGTTTACAAATCCCAGAAAACATCAAAGAACAATTGATCGTAGAATTATATTCTAAGTAATAAATTAATCATATTGAGATTCAGCCAAAGGGTTCATTCGTATTTCTTCACACTTATGAACCGCGCAACTGAATAACAATTAAAATGAAGAAAGAATGGCAATATTAAATTTTCAAAAACCTGATAAGGTTATCATGATCAACTCTTCTGAGTTCGAAGGTAAATTCGAATTTAGACCATTAGAGCCTGGTTATGGTTTAACTGTAGGTAATGCGCTGAGAAGAGTATTATTATCTTCTTTGGAAGGATTTGCAATTACTTCAACTCGTATTGAAGGAGTAGAACATGAATTTTCTACTATTTCAGGAGTTGTTGAAGATGTTACAGAGATTATCTTGAACTTAAAACAAGTTCGTTTTAAGCAACAAATAGAAGATGTAGACAACGAAACTGTATCTATTTCTTTTTCAGGTAAGAAACAACTTACAGCGGGTGATTTTCAAAAATTCATCTCTGGATTTCAAGTGTTAAATACAGATTTAGTTATTTGTAACTTAGATCCTAAAGTGAATTTCAATATGGAACTTACTATAGAAAAAGGTAGAGGATATGTTCCTGCAGAAGAAAATAAAAAAGCTAATGCACCATTAGGAACTATTTTTGTTGATTCTATATATACTCCTATTAAAAATGTATTGTATTAGATAGAAAACTTTCGTGTTGAACAAAAAACTGATTATGAAAAATTAGTATTTGAAATTCAAACAGACGGATCTATCCATCCAAAAGATGCATTAACTGATGCTGCTAGAATTTTAATTCACCACTTTATGTTATTCTCTGATGAGCGTATCACTTTAGAGGCGGATGAAATTGCACAAACAGAAACTTATGACGAGGAATCATTACATATGAGACAATTGCTTAAAACTAAGCTTGTTGATATGGATCTTTCAGTTCGTGCATTAAACTGTTTAAAAGCTGCTGAAGTTGATACTTTAGGAGACCTAGTGTCGTTTAACAAAAATGACTTAATGAAGTTCCGTAACTTTGGTAAAAAATCGTTAACTGAATTAGATGAGTTAGTAGCGGTTAAGAACTTGACATTCGGAATGGACTTAGCAAAGTATAAATTAGACAAAGACTAAATTATTTAAATAGTAGTATTGTAATTTATTACAGTACTACTATTCTATTTTTTATTCAAACAAATAAATTAATATATCATATTTTGCTCCTCATAATGAGTAGAAGCAAGATGATGTGAAATACCAAATACAATGAGACACGGTAAAAAAATAAATCACTTAGGTAGAAAGAAAGCGCACAGAGTTGCGATGTTATCTAATATGGCATGTTCTTTAATAGAGCACAAGCGTATTAATACTACAGTTGCTAAAGCGAAAGCTTTAAAGCAATTTTTCGAACCTTTAGTGACTAAGTCTAAAAGTGATACTACGCACAATCGTCGTTTAGTATTCGCTAAATTAAGACAAAAAGAAGCAGTAACTGAGTTATTCAGAGACGTTGCTGTAAAAGTTGGAGATCGTCCAGGAGGTTATACTCGTATTATCAAGTTAGGAAACCGTTTAGGGGATAACGCTGATATGGCAATGGTAGAATTAGTTGATTATAACGAAATCTATAATGCTGGTAAGAAAGAAGCTAAAAAGACTACTCGTAGAAGTAAAGCTAAGAAAGCAGCTCCAACAGCAGCTGACGCAGCAGCTTCTAAAGAAGAAGAATAAGATGTTTTAATGTCTTAAATATTAAAGGATAAACTGAAAAGTTTATCCTTTTTTTTTTACAATCTAGGGTAATAACGGAATGATTATTGCTTATATATTATAAATTCAAATATTATAAAAATGAAAAAAATATTTTTTGTATCCACTTTAATTTGTTTGACTGTAATTTCTTATGCTCAAACAGGTGCCAATCCTATGTCTCAATATAACGGAGGGGCAATTAATACTATTGATCAAGATGCATTTACTGCTGTAAATTCAAGGGGTTCATGGAAGCCTGTAATTAACAATTATACAGTTGACGGCACTCCTTTAGCTTTTAAAAAAGGTGAGAAGAAATTGAAAATTTACACTAATGATGGAGGAGCTTATGCCGTTCCTAATGGGAATTATAATGCTCAAACCGATAAGATAGTTTCTGTTTTAGGTAAAGATTCAATTTATACTTTTGGAGAAAATAATATTAAAAAGTACCAATTCGGAAAAAATGATTTAGTTAGATATGCTGATAAAAAGGGTAAAAAAAGATTTTATTTTAACTTATCCAAATCTAATAAACTAACCTTAGTAAAAGGATATTATGCTAAAATTAAAGCAGGTACGGTTAATGCTTTAACAAAAACGAAAGTAACAAATGATAAATATGTTATAGATGAAAAATATTTCGTTTTAAAAAGTGATTTAATCGTTTATAAGTTTCGCCTTAAGGAAAAAAGTGTTTTAAAATTGATGAAAGATCATCAAAAAGAGATAAAGACTTTTATTGATGATAACAATATTAATTTTAAAAGAGAAAGAGATTTTATTAAAGTCTTTGATTATTATAATACTCTTTAAATTGATTTAAAGGATAAACTTTTTAGTTTATCCTTTTTTTTTATATTAATTTTGCGCAACTAATTACACACAACTAAATAATATATACGCAATGAAGTATCAAACTAGAAGAAAAGCAATATTACTGCTAGCCGATGGTACTATTTTCTACGGAAAATCAGTAGCAGATAAAGAAGGAACTTCTTTTGGAGAGGTTTGTTTTAATACTGGGATGACTGGGTATCAAGAAATTTTTACTGATCCTTCTTATTTCGGTCAGTTAATGGTAACTACCAATTCGCATATCGGAAACTATGGTACTGCTGCAGATGAAAATGAATCTGATGGGGTTAAAATTTCTGGATTAATTTGCAAGAATTTTAGTTATGATTATTCAAGAGATATTGCTAATAGATCTTTGGAAGATTTTTTAAATGAAAATAATTTGTTTGCTATTTCAGATGTTGACACTAGAGCTTTAGTTTCATATATTCGTGATAATGGTGCAATGAATGCTGTAATGTCTACTGATGTTGACAATATTGAAGGGCTAAAAAAACAATTAGCTGATAGTCCTAATATGAATGGATTAGAACTTGCGTCTAAAGTTTCATGTACTAAGCCATACTTTTATGGTGATGAAAATGCATCGTATAAGGTTGCGGCTTTAGATATTGGAATTAAAAAGAGTATATTAAAAAATATTTCATCTAGAGATGTTTATATAAAAGTGTTTCCTTATAATGCAACATTTGAAGAAATGAATGCTTGGAATCCTGACGGGTATTTCTTGTCTAATGGTCCTGGAGATCCAGAGCCTTTAGTAGAAGCTCAAGCCGTTGCTAAAGAAATTATAAAAAGAGATTTACCATTATTCGGGATCTGTTTAGGGCATCAAGTTATTGCTATTGCAAATGGAATTTCTACCTTTAAAATGCATAATGGACATAGAGGTATTAATCATCCGGTAATGAATATAGCAACTGGAAAAGGTGAAATTACTTCTCAAAATCATGGTTTCGCTGTAAATAGAGATGAAGCTGTTGCAAATTCTGAAGTAGAAATATCGCACACACATTTAAATGATCATACTGTGGCTGGTTTAAAAATGGTAAACAAAAATTGTTTTTCTGTTCAGTATCACCCAGAAGCTAGTCCTGGTCCACACGATTCAAAATACTTGTTTGATCAGTTCGTAGCTAATATAAAAGAAGCTAAATTACAAAACGCATAATATTAAAATTCAAACCTCACAGGTATTCAACTTGTGAGGTTTATTTATTAAACTAAAATACAACAGAATTATGAGTATGATTATTGGTGTTCATGCAAGACAAATTTTTGATTCAAGAGGTAATCCAACTGTAGAGGTTGATGTGACCACTGAAAACGGATTTATGGGACGTGCAGTTGTACCATCTGGTGCGTCTACAGGAGAGCATGAGGCTGTTGAGTTACGTGATGGTGGAAGTGCTTACATGGGAAAAGGAGTTTTAAAAGCAGTTAATAATGTAAATACAATTATTGCTGAAGAATTATTAGGGATTTCTGTTTTTGAACAAAACAGTATTGACAAAATAATGATAGAACTTGATGGTACAGAAAATAAATCTAACCTTGGAGCTAATGCTATTTTAGGAGTTTCTTTAGCTTGTGCAAAAGCAGCTGCGAATGAATTAGGATTGCCTTTGTATAGATATATTGGAGGAGTTTCTGCAAATACGCTTCCTGTTCCAATGATGAATATTATTAATGGTGGTTCTCATAGTGATGCGCCAATTGCATTTCAAGAATTTATGATAGTTCCGGTAAAAGCTAAAAACTTTACACATGCAATGCAAATGGGAACGGAAATATTTCATAACCTTAAAAAGGTATTAAAAGATAGAGGGTTATCGACGGCAGTAGGTGATGAGGGAGGCTTTGCTCCAACGCTTAATGGGACAGAAGACGCTTTGAATTCAGTTAAATTAGCTGTTGAAAATGCAGGATATTCTTTTGGGGATGAAATTATGGTTGCTTTAGATTGTGCTGCGGCAGAATTTTATGTTGACGGTAAATACGATTACACAAAGTTTGAAGGGGCTGGAGGAGCAATTAGGACTTCAGAAGAGCAAGCGCAATATTTAGCAGATTTATGTGAAAAATTTCCAATTATATCCGTGGAAGATGGAATGGATGAAAACGCCTGGGATGGCTGGAAATCGTTAACAGATAAAGTTGGTAACAAAGTGCAATTAGTTGGTGACGATTTATTCGTAACTAATGTAAAACGATTGGAACGTGGAATTAAAAATAATACTGCAAATTCAATTTTGATAAAAGTAAATCAAATTGGAACTTTAACAGAAACTATAGCAGCGGTTAATATGGCGCATAATGCGGGGTATACATCTGTAATGAGTCACCGTTCTGGAGAGACAGAAGATAATACTATTGCTGATTTAGCAGTAGCATTAAACTGTGGTCAAATCAAAACAGGGTCTGCTTCTCGTTCTGATAGAATGGCAAAATACAATCAATTAATACGTATAGAAGAAGAGTTATGTTTTGTAGCATATTACCCACAAGAGAATGCTTATAAAATAAAGCAATAAGATTACTAGAATAAAAATATTTTTAAAGCAGTGAAAAGTTTATCTTTTTACTGCTTTTTTTATGCATGAATAGTTTCTTTTTTAAGGCAATTTTTTGTAAATTCGTCGGACTGAATAATTAACCCTTGCTAATAAAAGGTATTAGCACAATAAAGCGAAGGAGAAAAACTATGGCAGATATAGCTACTTTAGAAGTAAACGGTAAAAAATTAGAATTTCCAGTAATTAAAGGTACTGAAAATGAACTTGCAATTGATATTAAAACATTAAGAAGTGCATCAGGTGGTGTTGTAACCATTGATCCAGGATATAAAAATACTGGTTCGTGTACAAGTGCAATTACTTTTTTAAATGGAGAAGAAGGAATTTTAAGATACCGTGGGTATTCTATAGAAGAATTGGCTGAAAAAGCTGATTTTTTAGAAGTAGCATATTTATTGATTTTTGGAGAATTACCTACAGCTGATCAATTGGCTAAGTTTGATGCAGATATTAAAGCAGAAGCACATGTAGATGAGGATATCAAAAAAATATTAGATGGTTTCCCTAAGACAGCTCACCCTATGGGAGTATTGTCTTCATTGACAAGTGCATTAATTGCTTTTAACCCAACTTCAGTAAATGTAGACTCTGAAGAAGATATGTACAAAGCAATTGTTACTGTGCTAGGAAAATTTCCTGTATTAACAGCTTGGGCACATAGAAAGAAAATGGGATTGCCATTAGATTACGGTGATGACTCTTTAGGATATGTTGAAAACTTCATGAAAATGATGTTTAACAAGCCAAATAAAGAATATAAAGCAAATCCAATTATCAATAACGCAATAGATAAATTACTGATATTACACGCTGACCATGAGCAAAACTGTTCTACATCTACGGTACGTATTGTAGGTTCTTCTCACGCAGGCTTGTACGCGTCACTTTCTGCAGGAATATCTGCATTATGGGGACCATTACATGGAGGAGCTAATCAAGCAGTAATTGAAATGTTAGAAGCAATTAAAGCTGATGGTGGTGATACTAAAAAATATATGGGTAAAGCTAAAGATAAACAAGATCCTTTCCGTTTAATGGGATTCGGACATCGTGTTTATAAAAACTTTGATCCAAGAGCTAAGATTATTAAAGTGGCAGCAGATGATGTTTTAGGTGCTTTAGGTGTTGAGGATCCAATTCTTGATATCGCAAAAGGATTAGAGCAAGAAGCTTTGTCTGATTCATATTTCGTAGATAGAAAATTATATCCTAACGTAGATTTCTACTCAGGTATTATTTACAGAGCCTTAGGTATACCAACAGAAATGTTTACACCTATGTTTGCTTTAGGACGTTTACCGGGTTGGATAGCGCAATGGAGAGAAATGCGTTTAAATAAAGAACCAATAGGTCGTCCACGTCAAATTTATACGGGAGAAAACTTACGTTCTTTTAAAGAAGTTACAAAAAGATAATATAATTTAATAATATATATAAAATGCGTGTTGGTGGTACTAACACGCATTTTTTTATACCTATGAGTACAAAATGAGATGATTGTTTTAAAAGTAATAGTTTAAACTAGTACTTTTGTCATCTAATTCTTAATCTATTAAAATAAAAACAATGAGTAAAACAATAAAAATAATTAAGAACAGATCAGATATTGGCGCTGGAACACGTGGTGCTGATATGGGGGTTGATGCTATTGAAATTGCAGCTATCAACAAACAAAATGATTACTTTACTCAATATGACTTTGAAGATCTAGAAACAGAAAATGAGTCTATATACAATAAGGTGAATAACTCATTTGGGAAGCGTATTGAACAAGTATATAACCAATGTACTCGTTTAAGTGGTGCTGTGCAACGTAATTTAGAAGCTAATAATTTCCCTTTAGTATTGTCTGGTGATCATTCATCAGCTTTAGGTACTATTTCAGGAATAAAGGCCGCTTATCCGGATAAGAGAATAGGTGTAGTTTGGATTGATGCTCATGCAGATATTCATTCACCTTATACTTCTCCTTCAGGGAATATTCATGGAATGCCATTGGCTGCTGCGTTATCGGAAGATAATATAGCATGTAAAGTGAATGAAATCTCTTCAGATACTGAAAAGTATTGGACTGCGATGAAAAACATAGGTTGTGATGGAGCAAAAGTTATAGCTAGCGATGTTGTGTATTTTGGAGTTAGAGATACTGAAGAACCAGAAGATAAGCAAATAGAAGAATTAGGAATCAAAAATTATATGGTGCACGAAGTGCGTTATAGAGGTTTAGAGGTTTGTGTAAATGAGACATTAGCAACATTGGCTGAATGTGATATGATTTACATATCCTTTGACGTTGATAGTATGGATTGTGATCTAATTTCTTATGGAACAGGAACTCCTGTACCAAAAGGATTCGATCAACATGAAATTGTAGCGATTATAAATCAATTAATAGTTTCTAAAAAAGTAGTTTCTGTTGAATTTGTAGAAGTAAACCCGTTATTAGATTTTAAAGGAAATAAGATGGCTGAAACTGCTTTTGAAGTATTGGATGCAGTATCTAAAACTATAAAAGCACACTTGTAAAATGAGTAAACAATCTACAAATACCGTTTTAATGGTTCGTCCAGTATCATTTATTAAAAATGAACAAACGGCAAAATCAAATCATTTTCAACAATCAATGGTGTTGTCTCCTAAAGTTATTCAAGAAAAAACATTAGCTGAGTTTGATAATTTTGTTGAACAATTAACAAAGGCTGGCGTAAAAGTTTTAGTGATTAAAGATACGATGAACCCGCAAACACCAGATTCAATTTTCCCTAACAATTGGATTTCTTTTCATGAAGATGGAATAGTAGCTGTATACCCCATGGAAGCAGCGAATAGAAGAAAAGAAAGAAGAGAGGATGTGATAGCATTTGTAGAGTCTCAAACTGGTATTGAAATA
>JAWUYQ010000071.1:0-7827 GCA_034110725.1 Flavobacteriaceae bacterium | reverse complement strand
GGAGATGAAAACTGTAAGCAAGTAACTTTACAAGAACTCCAAAAAAAATCTGATGTATTGAGTTTACATACTCCTTTCAATACATTATCACACAATATGATAAATGAGGAATTTATTTCTAAATTTTCAAAACCTTTTTGGTTAATCAATACAGCTAGAGGTACAGCAGTTGTAACAAAAGACTTAGCTACCGCTTTACAAAACGGAAAAATTCTTGGAGCTGGATTAGATGTTTTAGAATATGAAAAAGGGTCGTTCGAAAACTTATTTGAAAACAATACTTTACCAGAAGCTTTTGATTATTTAATTCATTCGGAAAATGTTTTATTGTCACCTCATGTTGCTGGTTGGTCAGTTGAGTCAAAAATAAAACTAGCACAAACAATTGTAGATAAAATTAAAGGTATTTTTGTTTCAAGTAATAACGATGAAATTATTTCACCAGAAGTTAAAACAAAACGTGTTACGGCTATTGGAGGGGTCTTCTTTAAAACTGAAGATCCAAAAGTCACTAAAGATTGGTACAATAAACACCTCGGATTAAACACCGATGATTATGGCTGTACTTTTTGGTGGAAAGACAAACAAGGTAATGATGCTACAACGCAATGGAGCCCTTTTAAAAAAGACACCTCATATTTTGAGCCAAGTAAAAAAGAATTTATGATGAATTTTAGAGTCCATAATTTAAAAGAACTCTTAAATAATTTAAAAAAAGAAGGAGTCACCATTGTCGGTAAAATGGAAGAATATGAATATGGTAAGTTTGGTTGGATTTTAGATCATGAAGGAAATAAAATTGAACTTTGGGAACCAATAGATGCAGCTTTTAAATAAAAAATAAGAAATATGGAAATAGTAGACGAAAACGGAAACACGATACATCAACAAGATTATAATCAAGATAGCAAAAGGGTTATTGCTGGTATTTTAGGAATATTATTAAGTCCGCTAGGAATTCATAAATTCATTCTTGGATATACTAAAGAAGGATTAATTATGTTGCTTGTTTCTGTTTTAACTTGTGGTATTGGCGCAGGGGTAATGGGAATTATAGGTTTAATTGAAGGAATCATCTATTTAACAAAATCTGATGAGGAGTTTATTGAAATGTATCAGATTAACCACAAAGGATGGTTTTAAAATAAGCTAAAAACTCATTTTTTATGGAGTGAGTTTTTTTATATTATTTTATTATCGTAATATTGCAATATACAAATACCAACTATGGGAGTTACTAAATCACAAATTTTTACAGAGGCACAAAATGACTTGTCAATAATCTTTAAAGTATTAGGGCACCCTGCTAGAATTGCAATTTTACAATACATAAGTAATCAACAATCATGTATTTGTAATGATATTGTGGAAGAAATTGGCTTAGCTCAAGCAACAATTTCTCAACATTTAAAAGAACTTAAAAAAGTAGGCCTTATTCAAGGAGAGATTGAGGGGAGGAAATTATGTTACTGTATAAACATTAAACAATGGAACATCGTTAAGGAACAGTTAGATTCCTTTTTCAATACTACTAAACAAAACTGCTGTTAGAATAATTCGGAAAAAAAACATTATGAAAACTCAAGAATTTTTAAACCTACTACAAAACAACCCAAACAAAAGTTTGTTGTTTGAATATGCACCAAACTTATTAGTTGGTGCTAATTATCATATTACAGAAGTAAAACATATTACTGTAGATTCTGTTGACTGTGGAGCTCAGACTGATTCATGGAAAGAAACTATCATACAATTATGGGAAAGTCCAAATGAGTTAGGAAAAACAGAATTCATGTCGGTTTATAAAGCATTAGCAATTCTTAACAAAGTAGGCAAAATGAAATCCTACGTTACTGAATCTGAGGTGAAAATTGAATATGGAAATGCAACATTTCATGCAACTCAATTATTTGTTGATGATTTTGAAATTCGAGATTCAAACTTAATAATTAAATTAAGTGTCTCAAAAACTGATTGTAAAGCAAAAGAATTGTGTGGTCTACCTGAAGAGACTGAACAAGAACTACCATCTTGCTCACCAAATTCTGGTTGTTGTTAAAAAATTATATATTAAAACTATGAAAAACATATTAGTCCTTTGTACAGGAAATTCTTGTCGCAGTCAAATGGCACATGGATACTTGAATCACTTCACAAACGGAAAAGCAAGGATATATAGCGCAGGTATTGAAACTCATGGAGTAAACCCTAAAGCAATTGCTATAATGAATGAAGGTGGTATAGATATCTCTAAACACACCTCTAACTTAGTAACTGAATATGAAACTGTTGATTTTGATTTCATCATAACTGTATGTGATCACGCAAATGAAAATTGTCCGTTTATACCAAGTAAAAATGCTGTTCGTTTACACCATAACTTTTTTGATCCCTCAAAAATTAAAGGAACTATAAAAGACACCCATTCCGCTTTTGAAAAAGCTAGAAATGAAATTAAAGAGTATTGTGAAAATTTTAGTATAAAATATTTATAACAATTTAACTTCCGTTATTCTCCATAAACTTACGCTCTAGTTCTGCTTGAAACTCTTCCATAACTGGACGCATAGTGCTTTCTGGTAAATCGGCAATTTTAATATACATTAAACCATCTACAGCGTTGTTGAATAATGGATCTACGTTAAACGCAATAACTTTTGCATTTTGTTTTATGTATTTTTTAAGTAGCACCGGGATTCTTAATCCAGGTTCTAATTCATCAATAACACGATCAAACTTATTTAAATCGGCTTTTGTTTCATCAAAAACAAAATCTTTATCAGCATCTTTTAACTGAACTTTAAATTCTTTTTTAGGTCTGATAAATTGCGCTACATATGGGTCATAGTAATGTGATTTCATAAATTCAATCATCAATGACTTTGAGAATGATGAAAACTGATTACTAATACTTACTCCACCTATTAAATATTTATGCTCTGGAAAACGAAGTGTTGTGTGTACAATCCCTCTCCATAACAAAAATAGTGGCATAGGTTTTTTCTGGTACTCTTTTATAACAAAGGCACGTCCCATTTCAATAGACTCACTCATCATACCATACAACTCAGGCTCAAACCTAAATAAATCTTGCAAATAAAATCCATCAATACCATATTTCGCAAAAATCTTAGCACCTAATCCCATTCTATAAGCTCCTGCTATTTTTTTGGCTACATTATCCCATAAAAACAGGTGGTGGTAATAACTATCACAACTATCTAAATCAATTGCTTTATTAGTTCCCTCACCAATGGCTCTAAATGTCATCTCTCTAAGTCTTCCTAACTCCTTCAATATATTCGGGATCTTATCTGCCGAAACCAAAAACACTTCGTAGTTTTTACTTTCCAATAACCTACAATCATACCCTCTTAAATCACAAACTTCTTTTTCTATAAGTTCAGTACTTACAGGGGTAACAATTTTTATAGGAGTTGAAGGAGAAGTGATTGTTTTCTTAATCGTAGATGTAGCTACATCTTTTAATGATACAGAATCTTTCTCATAAGGATTTGCCAACATGTAGGTTTTCTTCCTTATGAAGCTAGTAAATTCTTCTAAATCTGTATATTCTTTTTGATCTTTTACTTGAATAGGTTTCCCTATACGAATTTTTACTACTCTGCTTTTTTGACTTAAAGGTTCTGATGGTAATTTAGCAGATCTTAATACTTCACTAATATTAGACAATCTATAAAATAGACTACTATTTTTAGCGTGAAAATATATGGGTAATATGGGCACTTGTGCTCTCTGAATCAATTTCATTGCAGCTGGTTCCCACTGTTTGTCAACTACTAAATCGTCTATCTTTTTTGTTGATACTTCTCCAGCTGGAAATACACCAAGTGGTGCACCTGATCTTAAATGTGATATCGCTTGTTTAAAACCCCCAACACTAGATTTTACGTCCTTTCTATTTTCAAAAGGATTTACTGGCATTATATATGGTTTTATTGGCAAAATTCTATGCAATAAAAAATTAGCGATAATTTTATAATCATTTCGTTGCTCTAAAATTATTTTTAACAACAGTACGCCATCTATTCCACCTAGAGGATGGTTGGAAACAGTCACGAAGGCTCCTTCTTTTGGTATCCTTTTTAAATCTTCTTCAGCGATTTCGTATTTAATTTGTAAATCATTTAACAATGCATTTAAAAAGTCTAATGCATTTAAATGCTTATGTTTATTATAAACATCATTTATCTTATCTATTCTAAGAGTTTTCATCAAAACCCAACCAATAAAAGTCCCTATAAACCCAAATTTATCAAGGTTTATTGCTTTAGCTAATTCTTTTGGTGTTACTAATCCCATTGTTTTCTTGACTAAATATCAAATGTAATAAAAATAAATATTTATGTAAACCTAATTACTTGTGATTAACTGTACGGTGTTGTCTTTTTCTTGTTTTAATAACACATCTTTCCCTCTTGCAATTTTTTCAAATGCTTCAGTAGTATTGTGTCTTATTGTATATAACGATACATTCTGAATACATGAAACTTTAAATTTTGAACGTAATTCTTGTAGTAAATCTTCTATATTTTTATACGTATCATTTACACATACTGAAAAACTAATCGCTGAATTTTGAATTACATCTACTTTCAATTTATATTGATGCAATAAGGCAAATATTTCACTTATATTTTCTTCCACAATAAATGAAAAATCTAAAGATGATAAAGAAATTAAAATTTGATTTTTCTTTACTATAAAACACGGAACAAAAGGCTCTAGTTGTTTTCCTTTGCTCACACAAGTCCCCTTATCTAAGTGGTTTAAAAACGATTTTACATATAATGGGATTTCCTTACGTTGGAGTGGTTGTAATGTTTTAGGATGAATTACAGATGCTCCATAAAAAGCTAATTCTATTGCTTCTTCGTAGGATATTTGATGTAACAATTGTGTTTCCTTAAAAAACCTAGGATCAGCATTTAAAACCCCAGGAACATCCTTCCATATAGTCACACTAGCTGCATCCAAGCAATAGGCTAATATTGCCGCTGTATAATCACTTCCTTCCCTACCTAATGTAGTTGTAAAATTATTCGCATCAGAGCCTAAAAACCCTTGAGTTATATGTAATAATGGCCTTTTAATGTACTTGGATACATTTTGTTTTGTATGCTCCCAATTCACCCTAGCATCACGATAAGAGTTATCTGTTTTTATTATTGACCTCACATCAAGCCAATTATTATCAATATTTATTTCTTTTAAATAAGCTGCAATAATTGTAGTTGAAACCAACTCACCATAACCTACTACTTGATCGTATACAAAACTATAGTTTGGAGATTTATTTCTTTTTATAAAACCTGTTAATTCATCAAACAAAGCGGTTACAGTTTTATAAACTGAATGCTGTTTATTCGGAAACAAATTAAATAATATTTCTTCATGACAAGTAATAATGTCTTGAATGTTTTCTTGCACTTTTGATTTTTCTTCAAAGTATGCTTTTACTACTAACTCTAATTTATTAGTAGTTTTACCCATTGCCGATACAACAACTAGGGTTTCTTGGTGTCCTAATCCTTGCAATACCTTGGCAACATTTCTTACTCCTTCAGCATTTTTTACCGAAGCTCCACCAAACTTAAATACTTGCATTTTAATACTTATTTATTCCTTTTTCATCTAGTTGTACTACCAACCAATCATTAAAAACTGTTGCACCAACACTTTTATAAAAATCAATTGCTGGTGTATTCCAATCCAATACATTCCATTCAACCCTTCTTAAATTATCCGCTTTAGCAATTGAAACCACTTTATTTAACAGAGCTTTTCCTACTCCTTTTCCCCTTTGGCTTTGAGTTACCATTAAATCTTCTAAATGAATCGTTTTTCCTTTCCAAGTAGAATATCTATTGTAATATAATGCAATACCAACTATTTTATTTTGAAGTTCAGCCACTAAACAATTAAATGACTCATTTACAAAATCATTTGTCAACTCCTCTAAAGTTACTTCAACTGCCTGAGGTTCATTTTCAAAAATGGCTAATTCTTTTATCAATTGTAATACAGATGATAAATCTTCTTTTTCAGCTTTTCTTATTTTAAGTGACAATGGTTTTTGTTTTTAATTTCACACAAAGTTATATTTATAACGTTTGCTTTCCAAATGTACTCTTCATATTTAACAAAAAAATAAAGAATAGCGCTAACAGCTAACTAAAATACTATTTTTTGTTAGTTTTCTATCGTTTAGACAATTAATATGTTACCTATTAAAACAAATATTTTGTGTAGTTTTGCAACAAATAAGACACACAACTACTTATGACAAATAAACATAAAACATTAGGTGAGTTTATTATTGAAAACCAACAGAGTTTTCAATATTCATCTGGTGAACTTTCAAGATTAATTAATTCAATCAGATTAGCTGCTAAAGTAGTTAACCATGAAATCAGAAAAGCTGGATTAGTAGATATTACTGGAGCTGCAGGAGAAATTAATATTCAAGGAGAAGCTCAACAAAAATTGGATGTCTATGCAAATGATATTTTCAAAGAAACTTTAATTAATAGAGAAATTGTTTGTGGTATCGCTTCAGAAGAAGAAGATGATTTTGTAATTGTAGAAGGTAGTAATAAGAAAAACGAAAACAATTATGTTTTACTGATGGATCCATTAGACGGATCATCAAACATAGATGTTAACGTATCTGTTGGAACAATTTTTTCTATTTACAGAAGAGTTACTCCAGCAGGAACTCCAGTAACAATTGAAGATTTTTTACAACCTGGAAATAAACAAGTTGCTGCCGGTTATGTTGCCTACGGAACTTCAACTATGATGGTTTTTACAACTGGTGATGGAGTTAATGGATTTACATTAAACCCAGCAATTGGTACTTTTTACTTGTCACATCCAAATATGAAAATTAAGGAAACAGGTAAAATTTACTCAATAAGCGAAGGCTATTATGCACACTTTGGAAAAGGAATGCAAGCATACCTAAACTACTGTAAAGAAGAAGAAGGTGACAGACCATATACCGCAAGATATATTGGCTCTTTAGTAGCTGACTTTCATAGAAACTTATTAAAAGGAGGTATTTACATCTATCCAAGAAGCAAAACAGCGCCAAGCGGAAAACTACGTTTACTATATGAATGTAATCCTATGGCCTTTATTGCTGAACAAGCAGGAGGAAAAGCTAGTGATGGATTTACAAGAGTTATGGACATAGTACCTACAGAATTACACCAACGTATTCCTTTCCACACAGGAAGTAAACAAATGGTTATAAAGTCTGAAGAGTTTATGGAAATGCATAAATAGAAACATCTCTTTATAAAATAAAAAAACCACGCTTAATAGCGTGGTTTTTTTATTATCAGAAATTCTAAGGTTTATTAATTTACAATATATTTTATGTTATTAAATCACAACTTAACAATGTAAAAGTTTAAAGTTATTGCACAAAAAAGCCCTCACATATGTGAGGGCTTTTTTAATATTAAAGTATTCGTTTATCTCTTTATTGAGAAATGCGCTTTAAATTCTTTTTGAGAACTGTCATCTCCTTCTAAATAAATAATCTTAAACCAGTAGTCTGTAGCTGGCATTTGACTTCCATTATACGTTCCATCCCATCCTGCACTATCTGGATCTAGTTGTTTTAACAACTTACCAAATCTGTCATAAATGTAAATTTGTGAAATTGGAATTCCTTCTTGGTGAATAATTGCCCAAGTATCATTAACTCCATCTCCGTTTGGTGTGAAGAAATGTGGATAGTCAATAATCACTACTTCTTGGGTATCACTCCAACATCCTTGTCCGTCAGTAATTGTT
>JAWUYQ010000070.1:0-11015 GCA_034110725.1 Flavobacteriaceae bacterium | reverse complement strand
TTATTTGCTTTAATAAATTTTGAAAATCAAGGAAATACACCATTAGATTTACGTTTAGGGTACAAGTTAAACTTGTAATAAAATGTTTTAAAACATCTGATCCTGCTTTCAGTCCGTTCTTTTTTTGGATAAAAAGTAAGTTCAACACATAAAAAAACGATTTCAGGAATTTTTCTGAAATCGTTTTTTTTGTATTTGTATATTAATAACCGTAGTAACTTTTTTTTGGTATTGGTGCTATGAAGGAAATTCTAGTGATCAACCTGTGCAACAACGCGTATCGGAATAATAAACTGCGTTTTTACTGAAACTGACCCCCCAGATTGTATTTTCTTTGTTGCGGCTCCTATCTCTGGCAACTCACTAATACTTTGTTCAATAATTTGCTCAATATTTGGGATGTTTTCTTTTAAATTCTCATCTATTTCAAACGAAACAATAGTTACTTCCCCTTTATCTGATACTTGAATAACTACTTGAAAAGAAGTATCTAATTCCTCCTCTAAAACCAACTTATTTTCGAATAAAGAATTCCCTATATAGGTGCTTAGAGATGTAATAAAGCAATCCCTTTCAGCTACTACATTTCCATCTAGTTCTTCACATTCTTTAAAAACAGGAAACTTATCAATGGTTGAAGTATCTAACGAATCTAGCCGTTCTTGAATACGCTCATCTGTAGCATGAATTTTTTTACTCTCAAAATAATTGCAAGAGCAAAATAATAAAATACACATTATAGCAACAGCTTTCTTCAAATCAATGTTTTAGACTGGAAAAATACGAAAATAACAACACAATAAGTCAATCTAATTATAGAATAGCTTCTATGTCATTTAAAGTTTTTTAAAAATTTATAAATTTTATTCCAATCATTAGTTTCTAATGCAATATGACTATCTAAATCTTTTCTCTTTACGGTAATTTCATTAGTACCTAAATGCGTTTTATCATTGATAAAAATTCCTTTGCCTCCAAAGTTTTTCGCTAATTCCATATCGGTTAATCGATCGCCTATCATAAATGATTTCTCTAAATCATAATTACCAGAAAAATAAGAAGTCAATAAACCTGTATTTGGTTTACGAGTTTGCGCATTGTCCTTTGGGAAAGTTTTATCTATATAGATTGCTTTAAATACTACTCCTTCATTTTTAAACGTATCAACTACAAAGTTTTGAACTGGCCAAAAAGTATCTTCTGGAAAATACGAAGTCCCTAATCCATCTTGATTAGTTATCATAACCAATTCAAAATCTAGCTTTTTAGCAATCTTATGTAGCGAAACAATTGATTTTGGATAAAAAACTAACTTTTCAAAAGAGTCAATTTTTTCATCAGTGGTTTCCTTGATGATTGTTCCGTCTCTATCAATAAATAATACTTTTTGTTTCATTATATCTTTTTGTTACTTTTTAAAGATAAAAAAACCGAAGGATGTACTTCGGTTTTTTTGAATATTCTGAATAAATTTACTTATTCAATCATAAAAATAACTGGTATTGAATAATTAACCGCAACTGCTTTTCCGTCATGCATCCCTGGTTTTAGAGCCGGTAAAGTTTTTATTACACGTATTGCTTCAGTTTTTAACGCTTCATGTGGTGCACGTGCTTTTATATCTATTACTTGTCCATTCTTATTAACCTTAAACTTTACAACTATTCTTTGCTTTCCTATTAAGTTATGTGTTTTTGCAATATCGGTATTGAAGTTTTCATTGATATGAATTGCGATACCTCTGCTAAAACATTTTTTTAATTCTTCCGGAGTTGCGTTTTCATCACACCCTGGGTAAATTGGAGCTTGTGATATTGTATTAAAACTAAAAGAATCCCCTTCAAAAATATAATTAACTGAATTCGTTACTTCTGCCATACCTTCTCTTACGGCTTTTTCATAAGCTTCTTTATATAGGTTTTCATTTGGCAGTTTAAAATTCAATTCGTTAAGCCTTGTATAATAGTGTTTATTTCTAATTTGTAATGCAAGTAGCTCCTTTTCATGTTCAATTGCATCGAACATTCCTAACATAGATACTTCAGTTGATAAAAAACACATTAAATCTTTAATAGGTAAATCTACTTTTTCTCTCACTGAATAGTACTGTGCATATTTATCTAAATCCAAGCTTTTAATTTTAGATTTATTAGCGAAATAGTATTCTTTTATTTTATTATTAAAATTAGCTCTTTGCTCTGTCGTAGTTGATGTCATAGATTTATTTAAATCAAATGTCTCATTAGTAATTCTTAGAACATCTTCCATAACTGTAGACTCAAGACTTACAACCGTTTCTGTGCTATTTTCTACCTCTAAAGCATCAGTACAAGACACATATACCAACATTGATAATACAATTGGGATAATTGTAATGTACTTTACTAATTTCCTTTTGTTTGATTTTTCTTTTGTTAACATAATGATTCGTTTTTTGATTAATGATGATGAATAAAATTGATTGACTAGTGAAAACTGCGCGATGTTAAACGTCTTTGCTAATAAGTTTTCATAATAGTTTTGCTGTTGTTTTGAAGCACTTTTATCGGCGATGAACTCGTGTACTTCAGTAATTCTTTTTTGATAAATATATACTAATGGGTTAAACCAGAATACAATTCGCATTAGTTCAAACCATAATAAATCTATTGTATGCTTTTCTTCTACATGAACTCTCTCATGTTTTAAAATGCTTTCTTTCTGAGTGTTTTCTATTTTATCTCCTAAAAATATACTCTTCAAAAATGAAAATGCATCTTCTGAATTCTTAAGAGTTGTGATTGAATATCCGCTTTTCTGAACAGAATTATTCGTTTGTTTGTATCTCCAAATTTTATATAGCTTGAAAAATAATACACAACCAAACATTAGTATTCCTGCATACCAAATCCAAACCACTGAGAACGATATAGAATTTGTATGTACTGCGACAGCATCTAGGTTCTCCACAATAGTTGAGGAAGCTACTTTTTCTTTTCCTAAAATCACTGTTGGTAAATTCACGAAAAATTCACTCGGAATTACTTTTGAAAATGATTTTAATTTAACAAATGGCAACAATAATGAAGCGATTGAAGTGATTAACAAATAACCTCTGTTCCAATTGAAAAAAGTTTCTTTACGGAATAGAATTTCATAAGCTACCAAAAAGCATAACTGAAAAACTACAACTTGTAATATGATTGTTTCCATAATCTTATTTTTTAGAATTCAACTCTTTTAATATTGCTTCCAAATCACTTACAGATATATCATTATTCTTTGTGAAATAAGAAACCATACTTTTAAATGAGCCTTGAAAATAACCTTCAACTAATTTTTGAGCCGATTGCTTGCTATAGTTTTCTTTCGCAACTAAGGGGAAGTAGATATATCCTTTTCCTTTTTGCTTATGATTAACAAACTCCTTCGTTTCTAATATTCTTATAATTGTAGAAACCGTGTTATATGCTGGTTTAGGCACAGGAAACAACGCAATAATCTCTTTTACAGAAGCCTCATTTAAACTCCATAAATGTTGCATTACTTCTTCTTCTGCTCTAGTTAATTGCTTCATATTTATTGGTTTTAATCTTTCAAACTAAAAACTTAGTTACACAAATGTAACTAAAAATATAGTTTAAACTAATCTTTTAGTTACAAAGTTGTAACAAAATGCAAAAAAGGTCGTCTTATAACCAAACAAAAAAATGGATATTGTATTACTAATAATAGGTTTTATTTTAATTATTGGCGGGATAATTGGTAGTTTCATTCCAATACTTCCAGGACCTATTACCAGTTGGTTTGGTTTGCTATTTTTATATTTAACCGATGCTGTACCGATGAGTTATACCGTATTAGGAATTACTTTAGTTATTGCATTAACCATATTTATACTTGATTATTTTATTCCGGCAATGGGCGCTAAACGCTTTGGAGGTTCTAGATATGGAGTTGTAGGAACTACTGTAGGATTATTAATTGGTATTTTCTTTTTCCCTCCCTTTGGTATTATTATAGGTCCTTTTCTCGGGGCATTAGCTGGAGAATTAATAAATGGCACAAAATCTAATTTAGCCGTAAAAGCTGCTTTCGGATCTTTATTAGGCTTACTAACATCAGCATTTATAAAATTTGTGGTAGCTTCTTGTTTTGCCGTATTGTTTGTCTGGAAGTTTATTCAGTATGCTAGTGGCATATTTTAGCCATTCACTTTCATCTTGTTTATAATAGATTTCTTAAAGTCTAATTTTAAAATCAAACCTCTTAAAAATATCCAAACTACAAAAGCTAACCAAATCCCATAAAGCATCAAATCGAAATAATTAGCAATTAATAACACTGGTATAAACCCAAAGAAAGTTGTTAATAATAATAAGTTTCTGAGTGTTTTCATTTTACCCATTCCTTTGTACATTCCATCATAAATAAAGGCAATTGCACATAAAGGTTGCATTGCTATAGCTATCCAAAATGTATTGTAAAATTGTTCCCGTACCAATTCATTATTAGAGTATAATCTTCCAATTGGATAATAAAAAGCTCCTAAAACAATGAGTAATAAAAGTCCGACGACTAATCCGTATTTAGTTAACTTCTTTCTTAATACAATTAAATTTTCCAGATCATTAGCTCCGTAAAGTTTTCCAGAAATCATATTTCCAGCACTCGCATATCCATCTATTACAAAAGCACAAATAAACCAAATATTAACTGCTATAGTGTATGCGTTTATATAAACCACGCCATAACTAGCGGCAAAGTAACTTGATAAATTTAAGGCAATATTTAATGCCAATGTCCTTACAAAAAGATTGATAATCATTACCATTAAATTCTTAACCTCTTTATTAAAAGGTAGACTAAACTTAATATGTACTGAGGTTTTTTTAACAAGATAATAAAAAGCCAACACCAACATTATCGCTTGTGAAATCACACTCGCATATGCTGCTCCTTTTAATCCTAAAGCAGGGATATATCCTTCAATACCAAATACTAAAATTACATCTAAACCTAAATTTAACACCAATCCTGTTAATGCAATCAGCATTGGATAATAGGAGTTTTGCAAACCTCTAAAGGTTCCCATTATTGCAAAAGTGATTAGTATCATTGGAAAACCAATTGCCCTAATTTGATAATAGTCTTCACAATAATCTAGTACCAATCCTTTGGCATTATATAAACTAAATATTTCTCTAGCGAATGGGTAAGTTGCCCCTAAAATAAAAATACTAATCCCTATGATTATTAATATAGCTTGAATAGGTAAGTTTTTAACTTCTTCAAATTTCCCAGCACCTAAATACTGCGATACAATAGCAGATATTGCACTTCTACTTTGCCCTAACATCCATATTAAAGCGTTCAGAAAAACTGAGACTAAACCAACTGCAGCGGCTGCTTCAGCACTATGATTTGGTAAATTACCTATAATAGCTAAATCGGTAGCTGAAATAATTGGCTCAGCAATTCCTGCTATTAAAGCTGGTATTGCTAATTTATTGATGCTTTTAAAACTTAAATCTACTTTCAATTAAATAATATAATGATATGCCTTAACCAAAACAGATTAGACATGAATTAAAAAATGATTTTTGTTTGATACTAATTAAACCCATTGGTCGGTTAAAGTACTAGTTCATAACAATGAAAAGGATGCTCACTTTGTTTTGGAAAATAAACATCTCCTAATTTTTGATACCCTCTTTTCTGATAAAATGCATTATTTCGTTTATTCACACTAAACGTATCTAACCGGACAGAACTAAAATTATTCTCTTGAGCATATGCTTCAGCAAAGTCCATTAGTTTTTGTGCAAATCCTTTTCCTTGATATTCAGGATGGACTGCCAAACGATGAATATATATGTTTTTAGTATTTGGAGTTAACCATTTAATTACTTTGTATTCATCATCCATTATTTCAGAAATAACTACTGAGCCAATAATTATATCGTCCTCTTTTAATACCCAAAGTTGCCCTAACTCAATATCTTTTTCAAAAGCTTCATATGATGGATAGTTTTCATTCCATTGGTAAATACCGTTTGCTATCATTGCTTGAGCACACGCTTTTGTAACTTGTAACAACTCTGGTATATCAGTTAAAATTGGTTTTATAATTATCATGACTTACTAAAATTTATAATTTCATTTACCGCAAGTTCTAAATCACTAGGAAGTGAATCACCTTCCCATGGATGACTTCCTCCAAAAACATGATTTGCATGTTCAACAGGAAATAACACACTGTTTTTATTCCAACTGTGTATTGCTTCAGCTTCTTGAAATGTTACAGTTTCATCATTTGTTCCATGAATAATTAAGTGGGGAATTGTTATATTTTTAGTAGCCCTAGAAATTGTTAATCGCTCTTCATTTTCCATGAAATTATCATAAAACTGAATAAAATGAGGCATTTGTTGCTTTGTTCGAGCATTCTCAATATAAGCAACTCCTTCTTTTCTCCAGTATGCCAACTCATCTCCTGTAGGAAATCTTGATTTATAGTCTGACGCTCCGGCCAATGTAATTACTTTAGTCACTCGGTTATCTTCGGATGCTTTAATTGTTACAATTCCACCACCTCTAGAATGACCTACAAGAATTATCTCTTGCAAATTAAGCTCTGATGAATACTTATTTTCAGGGCTTGTAATCCACGAAATAACAGCATCAAGATCATTGAGTTCTTTTATAAAGTTATTCTCTCCAAAAGCATTTAAATCAGGGAAATCGATTGGTTGTTCCATTGTTCCTCCGTTGTGAGAGAAATTAAACTTTAAAAAGAAAAAATCTTCTTTTGCAATTTGTGAAGCCATTACATTCCAACAACCCCAATCTTTAAACCCTTTGTACCCATGACAAAAAATTACTATTGGTTTTTGTTTTCCATTATTCTTAAATGAAACATCTAAAAGTATTGACTTATTATTTCCCCTTTCGAGAATACTTGTTTCTTTAATCATGTTATACTTCTTTTTCTGTAAATGGAATATTTGTATTACAAATTTCAAGAATCAATTGATTTAACTCATTTAGGTAATTATCAAAAGTTTCTTGAGTAATAATTGCATCTTTTGTAGCTCCACGACCAGATTTATCCTTTTTAGAAAACTTTAAAAAACCGGCGCTTAAATTTTTAAATGATATAATTCCAGCTTCAATTGGTTTTGAAAATTTCTTCTCCGACTGAATCATGTATGCGTACATTAATATTTGAAATGGTTTACTGTATTTTGTATAGTCTGTAGTTATGTCTTCCCAATCAATTATTTCTACTTTTCCTTGATCAACTTTTCCTGTTTTATAATCTATTATTCTAATAGTTCCATCAACTTCATCAATCCTGTCTACTTTACCAGCAATATGTATCGGAAACTCTAATCCTGGGATATTAATTTTAGTTCGTAAATCAGATTCTATGTGACGAATAATAACTTCATTACTTTCGGCTATTAGTTTTAATTCTTGCTTTAAGAAATTAGCAACATAACGTTTCGCAATATTATAAATAATGAGATTTTTCCCTTTGGTAATATCCCCTTTTTTAAATTCCTCTTGAAACTGATTACTCACTTCTGCATCAATATTTTGTTGCATTAGTTTTATAGATTCTTCTGTAAGAATTTGATTTTCTAAAGGTTTGTAAAAATTTTCTAAAGTATTATGTACTATAGTCCCTAAAGTGTTAGCTGCTACAGTTTCTTCAACTTCATCCTCTTCATAAATCCGCAATACTTTCTGCTGATAGAAATCTATTGGGTTCCTAACATATTGTGTTAATGCTGAAGGAGAAAAGCCTTTGGCTGCTATTTCTTTTAACCGATCTAAAACTTTTTCATCCTTCTGTACAACTTGTAATTTATTAGTTGTAGCAGGGATTTTAGGTGAGCTTGTATAATGATTTACCGTATGGTTCTCAGAAACCAAGGATTCCAATTGCAATAAAAAACGACTCCTTTCTCCTGCATTCAATCCGTCAGGTTCAGTATTGTAAATTAAACTAACGTTTTCTGCACGCTGTATTAATCGAAAAAAGTGATATGCATATACTGCATCCTTTTCATAATATGTTGGTAGCTTAAATGCTATTTTTAAATCGAATGGAATGAACGAATTATGACTTTTACCAGAAGGCAATATTCCTTCGTTAACAGAAGTCAAAATTACTCGCTTAAAATCCAACACACGAGATTCCAACATTCCCATTATTTGCAAGCCTTTTACTGGTTCTCCTTTAAAATCTAAAGTATCCGTGCTTAAAACTTCTTTATAGATTTGATAAAACTCTTCAATACTTTTAATCGATTTGTACTTTTCTTGAAGTACATCCAATACATTAAACACTTCGTTAAAACGATATAAGTACTCTAAATCTAATTGGTTTGTTTCTGGATCAGCCACCTGTTGCTTTAACTCTAAAATGACTGCTTTAAAAACAACAATACAATCAACAGTTGTTTTTTTACTAAGAGATAATATTTGTTTTAAAAAGAGGCTATCTGGCAATACATCTAGTATTTCTTGCTTAGTAATACTAATGATATTATAATGTTGAATATGTGCAATTAACTTATCTACTTCTTCAGTATTAAGTAATAACCTTGTGTAGTTATTGTTTAAAAACGTAAGTAGTTTTTTATAATAGAACCGATCACCTGATTGTTTATAGTACAACTGAAAAATACTATCAAAAAAAGAGACTAATGGAACGTCTTTTAACGACATTCCCATTGTTATATTAATATCAGTTACATTTTTAGGCAAAGAGTTTAATAAGGGTAACAACAGACTTTCATCACCTAAAACAACGGCAGTTTCCTTTAACTCTGAAGTTGATAATTTACTTAACAACTCCCCAACTTTCTTTACTTGACCAATATTCTTTGGTAGCGCAACAACATCAATATTTTTCTTTGAAGAAAACTCATCGGATACAATTGAAAAATTAGTGCTATTATAATAGTCCCACTCTTTATTATACTTCCTTAAAAAATGACTAGCGCTATTTGTGTTTGAATTAAAAAATAATTTATCTGTATCAAAAAGTACAGTTGCTTTACCTTGCTTAAGCAACTCCTGAAATATAGTTTCTTCTGAAGCATTTAAGGCATTAAATCCTAAGAAGTAATGATGTGCTGAATTGTTTTGTATATAGTGTTCTATCTGTTCCGAAGCTTCTCTATACACTAAACCTTGATAGCCTACACCATTTTCTAATAATTCAGATTGTAACTTATCGTAATACACATAAGAATTCTTCCAAAAATCTAAATAGTTTTTTATCAGCGTAGTTGGCTCCTCACTTGGCGACCAGTTTTCAATTTGTTTGATGTTAGAAAGGTTTGAAAAAAATTGCTTTGCATCAATACCATATCTATCAATCTCATTAAAATCATGTAGGAGTATTTGTCCCCATTTAGAAAACGATTCAAAGGACTCTTTTTGTGCATCTGGTATTATTGAGACATATACATTATAAAATGTAAAAAGCGTTTCTAAATTACTACTTGTAGTTAACCCAGAAACATCTTCAATAAACTCTTCAATACTTATTATTTTAGGAAGGAAAAAGGTAGCTTGGTAGTAGTTTAACAATTCCTTTTTCAGGAATACTCCTGCCCTTTTACTTGGTAATACAAAAACAGATTTACTTATTGTACTACTATCTGTTCCTATTTTTTCTAAACACTTGGCTATAAAACTTTGCATCTAGTAAAAATAAAAAAAGCGCCTCGATAACGAGGCGCTTTTAAAATATATTTAGAATTAAATTATTTTGCTAATTTAATTTCTACTCTTCTGTTGTTTGCTCTACCAGCTCTTGTTCTGTTAGAGTCAATTGGATTAGCTTCACCAAATCCTTTAGAACTTAATCTATCATCAGAAATACCATTAGCCATAAACCAATCTCTTACAGCATTAGCTCTTCTTTCAGATAATATTTGGTTACTCTTAGCGCTTCCTGCACTATCAGTATGACCTTCTAATTCAAATTTAGCATTTGGATATTCTTTGAAAATAGCATTCATTGCTTGTAAAGCTTCATAAGTTTGCTCTTTAAAAGAAGCCTTCCCTGAGTTAAATAAGATAGTTTTTGCATAAGCATTTAACTTCTTGATTACTTCTTCAGTTGGTTCTGGACAACCATTGTTCGCTACAGTACCTGCAACATCAACACATTGATCATCTTTATCTAATACTGAATCACCATCAGTATCAGGCCAAGGACATCCGTTGTTAGCAGCTGGACCAGCTACTTGAGGACAACCATCTTTAGCATCAGCAATACCATCAGCATCAGCATCAGGACAACCGTTTAATTCTTTTAAACCAACAACATCAACACATTCGTCTTGAGGATCAGCAACACCATCTTTATCCGTATCAGCACATCCGTTGAATTCAACATCTCCAGGAACTTCAGGACAAGCATCTTTAGCGTCTTCGATTCCATCACCATCAGTATCAGGACATCCTTTAAATTCTTCTAATCCAAAAACATCTGGACAAGCGTCATCTTTATCATATATTCCATCACCGTCGATATCAGAACCTCCAAAAGCGAAAGTAATACCTAGAGTATTTTGGAAGTAGTTTGCATTTTCTTACTCTTCAGCAAAGTTATTTTTGTAAACTGATTGTACTTTTAAAGCAACATTTCTGTTAAGCCAGAAGTTAATTCCTAAACCTCCACCAGCAACTAAACCAGACTCATCTAATTTTGTACCCATGTCAATCCAGTTATAACCAGCGTTAGCTCTTGCATAAGGATCTAACCAATTCATACCATCCCATAAAGTATTTAAATGGTAGTTTACACCTAAATCTAAACCGAAATACTTTCCATCAATATCACTTGGGTTAAGTAAAGTTTTAACATCATTAGTATCAAAACTATGGTTTCCATACTGAGTTAATTTGTTAAAAGTTCCAGTTAAGTCTAAACTTACACCGCTACCCATATGCTTTGCTATAGTTAACTGAGAAATTGCCGGAGCCATATTCCATTGGTCTTCTATATT
>JAWUYQ010000069.1:0-10026 GCA_034110725.1 Flavobacteriaceae bacterium | reverse complement strand
TCTTAAAAATCAAATCCAAAACATATCTTTTAAAGAACTTTTTGCTATCCCGAACTTACTAAATGTTCATCCGTATTGCGGGTGCAAATATACCTCCTTTCTTCGCTAGTAACCTAACTTTTTAATGAGATATTTTGAAGTGTTTTGCTACGCGCTGGAAACGTGAGGATTGGCTGTTGTTAAACACAATGTATTGTAGCGCGAAAAGGGAATATTCAAAACTTACAAGCTCAAATCATTAACACCATACAACTAAAACAGCACCTATAAAAGAACCCGAAACTACTTAACCCTGCCGAACTTAACAAAGGCAAACAACCCTAGTAATTCAAAACACAATAATTTCTTCATATATGAAAAACACCTTATCTTATAATATTTTACAAAACAACAAACACCTAATTAACAAGCGCTTCGGAAAACACATCAATCTAAAAGATTAATCCTTCCTATATTTCTTTGTTTCCTCAAACACATGAGCAAGAATTGCTTCATCCAGGTCAGAAAACTCTACCCCCCTACGATTCATAACAACTTCAGCAACTTCAAAAGCTTTTTTAGTTAAGTAAGTAGAAAAACCCGAACTCCCTCCCCAACTATAGCTAGATATAAAATTTCTAGGAAACCCTCCGCCAAAAATATTAGACGAAACCCCTACTACTGTACCTGTATTAAACATAGTATTAATCCCGCACTTAGAATGATCCCCCATCATTAATCCGCAAAACTGCAATCCTGTTTTTGCGAAGTTTTCCGTTTCATAACTCCATAAACGTACTTCTGCATAGTTATTTTTAAGATTCGAGTTATTCGAGTCCGCTCCTATATTACACCATTCTCCTAAAACAGAATTCCCTAAAAACCCATCGTGACCTTTGTTTGAAAAACCAAATATCACAGAATTATTCACCTCACCCCCTACTTTACTATGTGGCCCTATAGTAGTAGCGCCATATACTTTTGCCCCCATTTTCAAAGTAGCATGATCACATAATGCAAATGGTCCTCGTACAGAACAACCTTCCATCACCTCTGCATCTACCCCTATATATATTGGCCCGTTAGAAGCATTTAATGAAGAGAACAACACTTTAGCCCCCTCTTCTATAAAAATATTTTCTCGTGATACACATTGCACCCCCTCAGGAATCGGCTCCGAAATCCTTCCTTTCGTCAATAAGTCAAAATCAGCATGAATAGCCATTCCATTCTTTGCGAAAATATCCCAGGTATTATCTATTTTAATATATTCACAATCTACATCAAAAACCTCATAAGTATCAAAATCAACCTCTTCCTGCCCTTCTGTAGTGAAAAATGCTAAAATTTCATCATCACAAAAAATAGCTTGATTTTCTGATAGATTTTTAATCATAGCCACTAACTCGTCACTAGGTAAAAAAGATGCGTTTATCATTATGTTTTGCTCAAACTCTACCATTGGATATTTATGAGACAAATACTCTTCCGTTATTGTTGATGTCGCAAAACCAAGGTGTTTTTCCCATTTTTCTCTAATAGTCAAAATACCTACACGAATCTCAGCAACAGGTCTGGTATATGTAAATGGCAATAATTGATTTCTTACTGGTCCGTCAAAAAGGATATAGTTCATAAAAGTGGTTTCTGAATTGAATAATCAAAGTTAAAATTTATTATACATATAGAAAAACAAAAAGCCTCCGATCTCTCGGAGGCTTTTAATATCTAGTAAATACGGTAAATTACTTTTTGAATTTTGCGTATTTAGTTTTGAACTTATCAATACGTCCAGCAGTATCTATCAACTTAGATTTACCAGTGTAAAACGGGTGAGAAGTTCTTGAAATCTCTAATTTAAATAATGGATACTGAACTCCGTCTACTTCAAGAGTTTCTTTTGTATCTACAGTAGACTTAGTTAAGAATACGTCATTATTTGACATATCTTTAAACGCTACTAATCTATAATTTTCTGGATGTAAACCTTGTTTCATTTTCTTAATCTTAACATTTTCGAGGTGCAAATATATTACTTTAAATCTGTTTCAAAAAACTTATTTGTAAAATATTTTAAACTTTTTTCTTTAACGATTTACTACATTTGTTCATTGATTAAGCAAAACTAAGTAAGTTTACGCAAATTAAAAAAAAATAATTAACAGAATCTATTTAAAATCAAATGTTTAAGAAAACAATAATTTATAGTCTTGGCTTAGGAATAATCACATCTGGAATATTTATTCTTCAATATATTAACGATGTACACATCAAACCACCGACATTTTACGGTGTTGCAAGTTTAATCTTCATCATTATTTTTATCTTTCTAGGGATTAAAAACAATGCTACTGAAAACTTTCAGATTAAAGATGGATTAAAAACCGGTATTGCTATTGCAGTTATTAGCGGACTAATATACTGGTTATATCAAGTTATTCATGTAAAATTTATTGAACCAGAATTGGTTTATAAAATTCAAGATTTAAAATTCAAACAATATGTAGAGTTTTTTCCTAAGACATCAGCTGAAAAACTTACTGTTTTAAAAGAAGAGTTTTTAGAAGGATATCACTTTAACAATTTTGTAGGTATTATGTTACCTAGCCTATTTACTGGTTTTATTACAGCTATGATATCATCTGCTATTTTGAAATATCGAATCAAAAAGAACTCTTAATTAAACTATGGATATTTCAGTCATCATTCCACTTCTTAACGAAGATGAATCTTTAAAAGAGTTACACACATGGATTGTTTCAGTGATGAGAACTCATAATTATTCTTACGAGGTACTTTTTATTGACGATGGATCTACCGATAATTCTTGGAAAGTAATTAACACACTCTCACAAGAAGACAATAGTGTAAAAGGAATTAAGTTTTTACGAAACTACGGTAAATCTCAAGCATTACATATTGGATTTTCTAAGGCTAAAGGTGATGTGGTTATCACTATGGATGCAGACTTACAGGACAACCCAGAGGAAATTCCTGAATTATATGATTTAATCGCAAACCAAGGTTTTGATTTAATTTCTGGATGGAAAAAGAAACGATATGATTCTGTTTTCGCTAAAAACCTTCCTTCAAAATTATTTAACTGGTGTGCTCGAAAGACTTCAGGTTTAAAACTACATGATTTTAATTGCGGTTTAAAGGCATATAAAAACGAAGTTGTAAAAAACGTAGATGTTTACGGCGAAATGCATCGTTATATTCCTGTGCTAGCTAAAAACGCTGGATTTAGAAGAATAGATGAAAAAGTAGTACAACACCAAGCTCGTAAATACGGGAAAACAAAATTTGGAATGGATAGATTTATAAACGGATTTCTTGATCTATTAACAATTTCATTTCTATCAAAATTCGGAAAACAACCAATGCACTTATTTGGTGCCCTAGGATCGCTTCTATTCTTAATAGGATTTATTTTTGCATTTTATTTAGGATTAGATAAACTTATTCTAAACCCAGCTGGACGACTGATCACACAAAGACCACAATTTTACATCTCATTAGTCAGTATGATAATAGGCTCTCAATTATTCATTGCAGGATTTTTAGGAGAATTAGTGCTACGAAACAACAAAAATCAAGAAAGGTACAAGGTTGAAAAAGAACTTAACACCTAAACGATTACCTATTACTCACAATTCAAAAACGTAAATAGTGACTCAAAAGCTCACTACATTTGCATCTTTATTAATAAGCATTTACAATGATACATATCGCACCTGAAACACTAGAAGTAGCAAATACTTGGTTAACCCCTACATTTGACAAGGATACACAACATCAAATAAAAGAACTTATAGCAAACAACCCAGACGAATTAAAGGAAAGTTTTTATAAAAACTTAGAATTTGGAACTGGGGGAATGCGTGGTATTATGGGAGTTGGAACCAACCGTATAAACAAATATACTTTAGGTAAAAACACTCAAGGACTTGCTAACTATTTAAAGCAAGAACACCCTAACAAAGAATTGAAGGTCGCTATTGCTTACGATTGCAGACATAACTCAAAATCATTAGCAAAACTAGTAGCTGATGTATTTTCAGCAAACGGAATAAAAGTATTTTTATTTTCTGACCTGCGTCCTACACCAGAATTATCATTTGCAGTGAAACATTTAGGATGTGATTGTGGTATTGTATTAACAGCATCACACAATCCGCCAGAATATAACGGATATAAAGTATACTGGAATGATGGCGGGCAAATTGTCCCCCCTCAAGACAAAGAAATAATTAATGCAATAAACAAGTTGGATTATGCTGAAATTAATTTTGATGCAAACGACAACTTAATTGAATTAATTGATACCGAATTAGACGAAGCGTTTATTACTGCCTCAGTAGCTAACGGAAGTTTTGAAGGTACCGACCGAGATAACTTATCGATAGTTTTCACCTCTTTACACGGTACTTCTATTACTATTTTACCAGAAACCCTAAAGCGTGCTGGTTACAAAAACATTCATATTGTTGAAGAACAAGCAAAACCTGATGGAGATTTTCCTACCGTAAAATCGCCTAATCCAGAAGAACCTGAAGCTTTAGCCATGGCAATGGAATTAGCTGAAGAGATAAATGCTGATATCGTTATTGGTACTGATCCCGACTCTGATAGAATTGGTATAGCCGTTAGAGATAATGACAATAAATTGGTTTTACTAAACGGAAACCAAGCCATGATAGTAATGACTGACTTCTTAATTGGTCAATGGCTAAAACAAGGAAAGTTATCTGACAATGATTTTGTAGGGTCAACGATTGTATCCACTCCAATGATGCAAGAATTAGCCGATTATTATGGCGTTGAATGTAAAGTTGGGTTAACAGGATTTAAATGGATCGCTAAAATGATTCAAGACCATCCAAACCAAGCGTTTATTGGTGGTGGTGAAGAAAGTTTCGGATTTATGGTTGGAGATTTTGTACGTGATAAAGATGCGGTAACTGCTGCTTTATTAGCTTGTGAAATTGCTAGTCAAGCAAAATCTAATGATAGCTCATTATATAAAGAATTATTAAAACTATATGTTACTCATGGTTTCTATAAGGAAGATTTAGTCTCACTTGTTAAAAAAGGGATTTCAGGAGCTGAAGAAATCACTCAAATGATGGTTGACTTTAGAGAAAAACCATTAAAAAAGATAAATGGCTCTAAAGTAATTATGTTAGAAGATTACCAATCTTCAATAATGAAGAATATTGTCGCCAACAAAGAGTATCCTTTAGACATACCAAAATCTAACGTATTAATATACTATACGGAAGACGGAAGTAAAATAGCTTGTAGACCAAGTGGTACTGAACCAAAAATAAAGTTTTACATCAGTGTAAAAGAAACTTTAAAAACTGTAGATGATTTTGAGAAGGTACAGCAAAAATTAGACGATAAAATTGCTTCTATCATTAACGACCTGAATGTAAATTAAATGGAGTACATAAAAAAACTTGCTCCATTTATTAAGCCCTATAAAAAATACGCTTATTTAAATATTTTTTTTAATGTTTTATATGCCTTATTCAGTACATTAGGTATGGTTTCATTAATGCCGATGATAAATGTGCTATTTGGAGAGAATGAAAAACTCTCCATAAAACCAATATGGAAAGGAGTTAATAATGTTGATGATTTCGGAAACATTAAACCTTATTTAGAAGATTCCTTAAATTATTTTATAACTACTACTTCTGACGAATTTGGACCGCAACATGCGTTAATGTACATGATAATACTTATCATCAGTATTTTTTTATTTAAAAACGTATTTAACTACCTAGCGCTTTATTTTATCACCTATTTAAGAAATGGGGTTCTAAAAGATATTAGGAATGAAGTTTACAACAAAGTAGTAACCTTACCAATATCATATTATTCTGAAAAGAAAAAAGGAGATGTTATTTCACGTATTTCAGCAGATGTTAGTGAGGTACAAAACTCATTGTTAGCAATTTTAGAAATGATAGTTAAAGAACCATTAACGATTATTTTTTCTATCATTGCAATGTTCATGATTAGCTCAAAATTAACCTTATTTGTATTTATATTTATTCCAATTTCAGGGTTTATCATTTCATTGATTGGTAAGAGGTTAAAAAGTCACTCTGCCAAAGTTCAATCAGAACAAGGTGTATTCTTATCTACTTTAGAAGAAACCTTAAGCGGATTAAGAGTTATAAAAGGATTTAATGCTGAGAAAACATTCAACAATAAATTCCAAAAATCTACTACTAGATTTTTCAACTTCTCAAACACTTTAGCTCATCGACAAAATTTAGCATCACCAACTAGTGAGTTTTTAGGTATCGCTACTATTTCTGTACTATTGTGGTATGGAGGAGGTATGGTTTTAGTAGAAAAAACATTATCTGGAGGTGCTTTTATTGGTTATATGGCATTAGCATACACAATTTTAACTCCTGCAAAATCGATTTCTAAAGCTAGTTACAAAGTAAAAGCAGGTAACGCTTCTGCAGATAGGGTTTTAGAAATATTAAATACTGTTTCACCCTTAAAAGATAAAGTAAAAGCTCTGACTAAAAACAACTTTGAAACTGAAATTCATATTGATAATATTTCGTTTAAATACGAAGACGAATATGTCTTAAAAAACTTCTCATTAGCAATCCCAAAAGGACAGTCAGTAGCATTAGTTGGTCAATCTGGAAGTGGAAAATCTACTATCGCAAACTTATTAACTCGTTTTTACGACATCAACAAAGGGGCAATCTCTATTGATGGATCAGACATCCGTGATATAACCAAGCAATCTTTACGAGGATTAATGGGATTAGTTACACAGGATTCTATTCTGTTTAACGATACTATAAAAAACAATATCAAATTAGGTTCAGAAAATGCAACTGACGACGAAGTTATTAAGGCTGCTAAAATTGCTAACGCTTATGAATTTATAAAAGACCTTCCTAAAGGTTTTGATACTAACATTGGTGATAGTGGTGGTAAATTATCTGGAGGGCAGAAACAACGTTTATCAATTGCTCGAGCTGTTCTGAAAAACCCACCTATTATGATTTTGGACGAAGCAACTTCTGCTTTAGATACTGAATCAGAAAAGCTAGTACAAGTTGCACTAGAAAACATGATGAAAAACAGAACTTCTATAGTTATAGCACATAGACTTTCTACTATTAAAAACGCCGACATTATTATAGTAATGAAAAAAGGTGAAGTTGTTGAAAAAGGGAATCATGATGAATTACTTGCAAAGAACGGCATGTATAAAAGACTTGTTGAAATGCAATCAATTGCATAAATAATAATTACCGTTCGTCATTCTTAAAGAATGAGCGCAACTCTATAATTTATAGATCGACGTTTAAACATTAAAGAACACACCTTACGGACGAGAAACAAAAAGGCGAAACAGAAGTTTCGCCTTTTATTTTTAGTAAGTTATATAAAAAAGTTGGGGCTTTTATTATATAACTATTCACTAATCCTTTAAAATAATGAAACAAATATATAACCAATAACGCTACTATCAAAGTATTTTTAGTTTTTTATCGGATATATTTACTTTTAATCGATGTTTTAGGTTAATAAACAACTCCTATTAAACCTTTTCTTACTTTTAGAGTCATAGAGTCTTATATACAAAAATGACAGAACAGGAACTCATAGCGTCTCTAAAAAACTCGGATACTTTAAATAGTGCTTTTAAGGAATTGTTAAGTCAATATAAAGAACGACTATATTGGCACATCAGAAAAATAGTTATTGACCATGATGACACCGATGATGTATTACAAAACACCTTTATTAAAGTGTATAAAAACATTGGAAAGTTTAAAGAGGATAGTAAATTATACTCCTGGATGTACCGCATCGCAACTAACGAATCAATCACTTTTATCAATCAAAGAGCAAAAAAAAATAATAGCGCTACAGAAGAAGTACAACAAGTGTTGTTAAACAACTTGACTTCTGATGAATATTTTGATGGTGACGAAGCTCAACTAAAGCTTCAAAAAGCAATAGCTACTTTACCACAAAAACAACAATTAGTTTTTAATATGAAGTATTTTGACGCTATTAAATATAAAGAAATGTCTGAAATTCTAGAAACATCCGAAGGAGCCCTTAAGGCTTCTTATCATATTGCTTCAAAAAAAATAGAAGAATATATTTTAAACAACTAATTTTACTTAAACAAAATACTAAAACTATGAAAAACGTATTATTTAACTGGTTTTAAGCCAACTATTAATTAAAAAACCCACAAGTGGATTAAACCTTTTTCATTTATTATTGTCTAAAATACAAATGAACACAGATAACAAACATATAAAAACCGGATTTAAGACTCCTGCCAACTACTTTGATTCAATTGAAGAAAAGTTGCTGAATCAACTATCCATAAAAACTGATGTCCAAGTTGAGAACAAAACTGGATTTAAAGTTCCTGAAGGATATTTTGATTCTTTTGAAAAGGAGTTGATGAATAAAATTAAAAAACCTGAACCTAAAGTAATTTCAATTTTTAACAAGAAAAATTTCTATTATGTTGCCAGCGTAGCTGCAATACTTATTTTTAGCCTTTTTATTATAAACCCTACATATTCAGATCCGATCACTTTTGATGACCTTGAATATGCTTCGATTGAAGAATATATCAATACAGAAAATTTAGAGATTACTGCAATAGAACTCGCTGACTTATATGGAGTACAAACTAACGATTTAGATAATATTTCATTTTTAAACATAGAAGATGAAAATATTTTAGAATATTTATCCGAAGAAACAACTTCGGATTATTATTACGACAGTGAGCTATAAAACAAAAACATATATACAATGAAACAACTTTTATCACTATTAATTGCGCTACTATTTATTGGTACAACTTTTGCTCAACACCCAAAAAGAGAAAAAATAGAAGCTTTAAAAACAGCACATATAACTAACGAGTTAAACTTGACTAGTAGTGAAGCTGAAAAATTTTGGCCAATCTACAATGCTTCGGAAGTGAAGCATCATGAATTACGTCATGAATTAAGAAAATTACGCAAACAACTACAAGAGGATTTTGATGCGATTTCAGAAAATGAAGCTATAATCATCTTACAGAAATCAATTGATTTACAAAACAAAATACATCAAGAACGAAGTAAATTAACATCAGATTTAATTCAGTTCTTACCTGCTAAAAAAATTATTTTACTAAAAAAAGCTGAAGAAGATTTTACCAGAAAGTTAATCAAAAAATTTAAAAATCATAGAGGTCGTGATGAAAATACACCTGCTCCTCATGGTGGCAGAGGCTCACAATAATTAAATAAAAAAAGGAAGTAAATGCTTCCTTTTTTTATTTAAACTTTAGCTTTGACACATTACCCTTTCCAGCTGCATAAGCTATACTATCATTTAAAAATCGAATGGTATAAAAACCTTCGTCACTTAAGTGTTTCCAAGTACTCCCAAAATCATTTGAATAATCAATCCCATTAAACCCTACAGCTACTAATTCTTTAGTAGCACTATTCGGTATAAACTGAACACAACTCCTATATCCAGGAGCTTTTCCATCAGCTACAATACTCCATATTTTACCACCATCAATAGTTTTTATTTTATTTTGTTTATTAACCTCTGGCTGAGTATAATCCCCTCCAATTGCAAATCCTATATTTTCATCATAGAAATCAATTGAATACATTCCTAAACTTTCTGTTCCTTGAGCTATTGGTGTTTCATATACTTCCCATGTTTCTCCTTTGTTAGGAGAATATAAAACTCTACTTGCAACTCCTCCAGTTGCTACCCAAGTATTATCTCCAATAATCTTAATATTTGTATCACTTGCAGCAAATGCTCCTTCGCCGACTAATACTTTTGGAGAAACATCACAAGGTAATTTCTTCCAAGTCTCTCCACCATTTCTTGTAATAATAATTGACATACAACCATCTGTTTGATCTCCAATAGCAATCCCTTCATTAACATTCCAAAATTCTATTGAATCATAAAAAACTTTTTCATGTTCCTCCATATAAACTAATATCCCAT
>JAWUYQ010000068.1:0-59965 GCA_034110725.1 Flavobacteriaceae bacterium | reverse complement strand
ATCCAGAAGGTACAGATATTAAAAAAACCAATGCAATTACCAAAGCTATTGAAGAGCGAATGTTTAAGGTTATTAATGAAAGTACTTATGTTCAAGACGGCCATAATTTCCTAACAGAAAGCGCTGTATCTCAAGTAGGTGAAGGTGCTGGAAACCCTCAGACTGATGGTGGTTCTGCTGCAGAAATGCCACATCGAGGAAAAATAACCGCAACCATGCGTGAATTTAAATTTAGGCAAGGTGAAGATAGTAATGAGTTATTAAGAAAAATACAAGAGGATTTAAAAGATGTTTATCCTGGTGTATCTATTTCTGTAGAAAAAGATGCTGCTGGGCCACCAGCTGGATACCCTATTAATGTAGAGTTAGAAGGTGAAGATTATTCAGAACTTATTGCTACTGCCGAAAAAATGCGTGATTTTATAAACACCAAAAACATTCAAGGTATAGATCAGTTAAAAATTGATGTTAACAAATCTAAACCTGGGATACAAGTACAAGTAGACAGAAAAAAAGCTGGTGAATTAGGTGTTAGTTCGGCTCAAGTAGGACAACAATTACGTAACTCTATTTTTGGAGCAAAAGCAGGTGTTTATAAAGAAGATGGCGAAGATTATGATATCTACGTCCGTTTTAATAAAGAAAACAGATATAATACAAGTGCCCTTTTTAATCAAAAAATCACGTTTAGAGATATGGCTTCTGGCCAAATAAAAGAAGTTCCTGTTTCAGCAGTTGCTAAACAAAATAATTCTTCTGGTTTTAGTGCAATAAAGCATAAAGATATTAAACGTGTAGTAACCTTATATTCTGCATTAGCACCAGGATATACTGATGCAAATGCTATTGTTTCGCAAATTCAAAACGAAATGCAAAGTTTTAAAGAAAAACCAGATACTGTAAAAATTGATTATACAGGTCAAATAGAAGAGCAGAACAAACAAATGCTCTTTTTAATGGGTGCTTTTTTTACAGGCTTAGGTTTAATCTTTTTCATATTAATATTCCAATTTAATTCGGTTTCAAAACCAGGAATCATCATGTTAGCAATTTTCTTAAGTCTAATTGGTGTATTTGGTGGTATTGTAGCAACAGGTAGGTATTTTGTTATTATGATGACCATGATGGGAATTATTTCTCTAGCAGGAATTGTAGTAAATAACGGAGTTGTACTACTTGATTACACTCAATTATTAATAGACAGAAAAAAGATAGAACATAATTTAGGTGATGGTGATTATATTGCTAATAGTGTACTTCTTGAGGAAATTATTAAAGGAGGAAACGCACGTTTACGTCCAGTATTCTTAACAGCAATTACAACCATTTTAGGATTAATTCCGCTAGCTACAGGATTCAACATTAACTTCTTTACTTTGTTTAGTGAGTTCAATCCTAATATATATGTTGGAGGGGATAATGTTATCTTTTGGGGGCCATTAGCATGGACTGTAATTTATGGGTTATTTATCGCAACATTCTTAACACTAATTGTGGTACCAATCTTATTTTATTTAACTACTAGATTTAAAATGTGGTTAAAAGGTAAAAATTCATCAAAAGAAGAGATAGAAATATCTAATTTGGTAGTAGAAGAATAACAATAAATGAATTAAACAAAAAAATCCGAAGTCTTTGCTTCGGATTTTTTATTTTTGCAACTTATAAAATAGCACTATGTACAGAAGTCATAATTGCGGTGAATTAACTGCATCACATATAAATACAGAAGTAACCCTTTCAGGTTGGGTTCAAAAATCTAGAGATAAGGGGTTTATGATTTGGGTAGATTTACGTGATCGTTACGGAATTACACAACTTATTTTTGATGAAGAACGTACTCCTGTTGACATGATGGAGAAAGCAAAATCTCTTGGTAGAGAGTTTGTTATCCAAATTACAGGAACTGTTATTGAGCGTGAATCTAAAAACGCAAAAATGGCTACTGGTGATGTAGAGGTTTTGGTTTCTAAATTAGAAATATTAAACGAAGCTAAGCTGCCTCCATTTACTATTGAAGATGAAACTGATGGTGGTGAGGAATTACGTATGAAATATCGTTATTTAGATATTCGTCGTAATCCGGTAAAAAACAGCTTGATGTTCCGTCATAAAGTAGCGATGGAAGTTCGTAAATACTTGTCTGATCAAGAATTTATTGAAGTTGAAACACCATATTTAATCAAATCTACTCCAGAAGGAGCACGTGATTTCGTAGTACCTTCTCGTATGAATGAAGGGCAATTTTACGCGTTACCACAATCTCCACAAACTTTCAAGCAATTGTTGATGGTTGGTGGAATGGATAAATATTTCCAAATTGTAAAATGCTTTAGAGATGAAGATTTACGTGCTGACAGACAACCAGAATTCACACAAATTGACTGTGAAATGGCATTTGTTGAGCAAGAGGATATCTTAAACATCTTTGAAGGATTAACACGTCATTTATTAAAAGAAGTTAATAATGTTGAGGTAGAGAAATTCCCAAGAATGTTATATGACGATGCAATGCGTTTGTACGGAAACGACAAACCAGACATCCGTTTTGGAATGGAATTTGGAGAATTGAACGAAGTAACGCAACACAAAGAATTTAAAGTATTTAACGATGCTGAATTAGTTGTTGGTATTGCAGTTCCTGGAGCAGCATCTTATACTAGAAAAGAAATAGATAAATTAATTGACTGGGTTCGTCGTCCGCAAGTTGGCGCACTTGGTATGATATACGTAAAATGCAATGAAGATGGTACTTTTAAATCATCGGTAGATAAATTTTACGATCAAGAAGATTTAAAAAATTGGGCTGAAAAAACTGGTGCTAAAGCAGGTGATTTAATCTGTGTATTATCAGGAGGTATTACTAAAGTACGTGCACAATTAAGTGCTTTACGTATGGAAATGGCAGAACGTTTAGGATTAAGAGACCCTAAAGTATTTGCTCCATTATGGGTAATTGATTTCCCATTATTAGAGCTTGATGAAGAAACTGGACATTACCACGCAATGCATCACCCGTTTACATCACCTAAACCAGGTCAGTTAGAATTATTAGCTACTAAACCTGGAGAAGTAAAAGCAAACGCATACGATTTAGTATTGAACGGAAATGAAATTGGTGGAGGATCTATCAGAATTCACGATAAAGAAATTCAAGCAACCATGTTAAGACATTTAGGTTTTTCAGATGAGGATGCTAGAGCACAATTTGGGTTCTTAATGGATGCTTTTGAATATGGAGCACCACCACACGGAGGGTTAGCTTTCGGACTAGATAGATTAGTTGCTATTTTAGGAGGGCAGGAAACCATTAGAGATTTCATTGCTTTCCCTAAAAACAATTCAGGAAGAGATGTTATGATTGACGCTCCTGCTCCTTTGAATAAAGAGCAATTAAAAGAGTTAAGTTTACAATTAGATTTAAAAGCATAAAACCATAACCCTGCAATTGCAGGGTTATTTATTTCCTTTAACTATTTTATGATTAAAGCTTTAAAAATAATAGGCATTCTAATTAGTCTATTAATAATAGTATATGTTCTGTTAGTACTTAACATGAACAATCAATTAAAACCGAAACACTTTCCTAAAGAAGGTGTTTATGAACATTCTGCTCACTATATTGATCCTGAAAATTCTCTTTTAAACGAAGGGTTCGTAGTTTGTGACGAAAATTTTATTTTACAATACTACAATCCTGAAAGAGCTACCTATAGCAAAGGAAAGAATGGGCTAAGGGAATTTATTCTTACAAGTTTCAAAAACAATAATTTTACTGATTCGGGATATTTAAATATTCGTTTTATAATTAATTGTAAAGGAGAAGCAGGAAGGTATTTAATTCATGAAAACGACTTAGATTTAAAACCTAAGAAATTTAACCCTGAAATTGTAGAGCAACTTTTTAAACTTACAACTCAATTAAAAAAATGGAACCCTAATTTCACTCATGACGAATATAGAGATTCATATATGTATATTTCATACCGAATAGAAAATGGAGAAATCACCGAAATTATTCCTTAGTATTTTATTTTTATTACTCATCGTTTCATGTAGAGTTAAAGAGGAAGATCCTCTTGCAATACTTGAGTATGGAAAAAATTATCAAGGAAGCTCACGAAGTTTAAATGCATTAAAAAAAGTTACTGAGTTAGACAGTACTAATTCTGAAGCCTATAGAGAATTATCCATTCCTTACTTAAAGAGAGGCATACCTCATTTGTGGAAAACACATATGGATAAATCCATTGAATTAGACGCCCAAGAGTGGCAAGGCTATAGAGGTTATAACTATTTATGGTTCTACAGAGATTATAAAAAAGCAATAGCCGATTTTGACGCTTCGGATATACTTACCCCTAACTTTATTGATGCACCGCAAGGGCATAGTGTAGATTACTGGAGAGGGATAGCTTACCTAGGTTTGAAAGATTATAAAAACTCAATACGTTATTTTGATAAGTATATTGAAAAGGAAACAAAAGATACTGGTGAAGATTGGGTTGAAGTTACTGCTTTTCTATACGAAGGAATTGCTCATTATGAAAACAAAAATGATTCGTTAGCACTATTAAGCTTCGATAAGTTATTAAAATACACCAATAATAATTACGCTGACGGTAATTATTACAAAGCTTTAATTTTAGAAAAACAAGGTAATACAGCAGAGGCTCTCAATTTTGTTAACTTAGCCATAACTAATTACAAAGAAGGGTATTATAATTACAGAGCTTACGTTGAAGCACTACGTCAGATATATATAGAAGATTTATTACTTTTGAAAAAGCGCTTAACTAAAAAACAATAAAATGAAAAAAATAACCACTATATTAAGCAGTATCATCTTGTTTTCTACAAGTTGTAACTCTCCAAAGGAAACTAAAGAAATTGAAAAAATAACAACACCAAAATACGTTACTGAAGCACACTCATATGCGCAACCAAATAATGCGGTTGTTAAACACTTGAACTTAGATATTGATGTTGATTTTGAAAAAGAAGTCATTAGCGGAACTGCTTCTTATAGTATAGAGAACAATAACGCTACTGAAATTATTTTAGATAGTAAGTTTTTAGATATTCAAAAAGCTGAAGCTGATGGAAAAGAAACCAAATTTACTTTAGGAGAATTTAATAAAAACTTAGGACAGTCTTTAAAAATAGACATCACTCCTGAAACTAAAAACATAACTATTTACTATAATACTACTGCTAAAACAGAAGCATTACAGTGGTTAAACCCGCAACAAACTGCTGATAAAAAACATCCGTTTCTATTCACACAAGGGCAAGCAATTCTTACTAGAACATGGATTCCAATTCAGGATAGCCCACAAATTAGGGTTACTTATAATGCTACTGTAAAAGTTCCGTCTGAACTAATGGCAGTTATGAGTGCTGAAAACCCTAAAGAAAAGACTATTGATGGTGTGTATCATTTTAAAATGAAGCAACCTATTTCTCCATACTTAATTGCTTTAGCTGTTGGAGATGTGGAATATAAATCAATCAGTAATCGTACTGGTGTTTATGCTGAAAAATCAATGTTAGCAAAAGTGCATGCTGAATTTTCTGATATGGAAAAAATGGTAGCTACTGCAGAAAAACTATATGGAAAATATGCATGGGATCAGTTTGATGTTATTGTATTACCCCCTAGTTTCCCTTTTGGAGGGATGGAAAACCCAAGATTAACTTTTGCAACTCCTACCGTTATTGCTGGTGATAAAAGTTTAACTTCTCTTGTTGCTCATGAATTAGCACATTCTTGGTCAGGAAATTTAGTTACTAATGCTACTTGGGAAGATTTCTGGTTAAATGAAGGCTTTACAGTTTATTTTGAAATCAGAATCATGGAAGCGCTTTATGGTAAAGAAAGAGCTGAAATGTTGGCTTTAATTGGTCGCCAAGATTTAGATGATGAACTAGAAGGTTTTAAAGATACACCAAACGATACTAAACTGAAATTAGATCTTGAAGGTAGAAACCCTGATGACGGGATGAATAGTATTGCATACGACAAAGGATATCTTTTTCTACGAACTTTAGAAAAAACTGTTGGTCGTGAAAAGTTTGATGTTTTCTTAAAAGACTACTTTCAGACTCATGCATTTTCAACAATGCACACAGAAAAATTTATCACATATTTAAACGAAAACTTATTAGTTAAAAACAATACTACGTTTAATACTAACGAATGGATTTACAAACCTGGAATACCAAATAATCAAGTATCTATTGTTTCTGATAGATTTAAAATTGTAGAACAAACGTTACAACAATCTATTAAAAACAATACAGTCGATACGACAATAACTAAGGATTGGACTCCACAGGAATGGGTCCATTTTATTAGAAACTTCCCTAAAAACATGGAACTTAAACATTTTGTAATGTTTGATAAAGCCTATAATTTAACCAATTCTACAAACTCATATATTACTATGGTTTGGTTTGAGCAATCAATATTACACAATTATAGAGGCAATAATATTGATCATAAAATTGAAGAATTTTTAATTAATGTTGGACGTCGTTGGTATGTAACTACTATTTTTAAAGCGTATAAAAAAAGTAACAAATTGGAGGAAGCTAATGCGATTTATAAAAAATCTCGTGCTAATTACCATTCAGTTACATCAAATACTATTGATGTATTATTAGATTTTAAAAACTAACTATATAACATGAAGTACATTCTTTACATTATATTTTCAGTCATTCTTATATCTATTAGTTATGGATATTATATAAAGTCAGATGACGAACTATTAGGACATAAATTAATCGGCATAGCAGTTATAGGCTTCTTTTTAGTATGGATGCCATTATTTATGTTTCATCGATACAAAAACAATGATATTAAAAAGTATATGATTACCAATGAAACCATTAAAAAAATAAAAGACGAAGCTGAAACCTTTATAGATTAAACTTGAAACAAGTTGTACGGTAAAAAATAAAGACTACATTTGCATCAATTATTATCATAATACAATTAAAATGACAGGTACAGTAAAATTTTTTAATGACTCTAAAGGATTTGGATTCATTACAGACGACGCAACAGGACAAGACATCTTTGTTCACGTTACAGCAATCGAAGGAGATTCTCTTAACGAAGGAGACAAAGTAGAATATGTTGAAGAAGACGGAAAAAAAGGAAAAGTAGCTACTAATGTAGAAGTTATCGGATAATTTATTATCTTTTTCAAAAAATAAAAGCGTAACAGTGATGTTACGCTTTTTTTATGAAATTAATTTGCCTTTAAACTAAACAGCCATTCCTGACAACTTTCTGTACAACAACAATGCATTACTATCAGTCAATGAAGCAACATAACTAGATACGCTTAATAAGCGTTTATATAAATCGTCACTAAAGAAACCTTCAACTTCTGGTAAGGTTTTTAATATTAATTTATCATAATTAGTTTCTTTCCCCGAAGCTTTATTATTTACAGCAGTAGTAAACACTTCCAATAATTTAGACAATACACTATACCCAACTAATTCCTTTTCAATGACCTCATCACTTTCGTAAATTTTGTCAATGCTTATTTTTATAATATCATTTATTTGAGGTTCGTACACACATTTGTCAAGTAATCCGTGACTGAATTCTCCTTTTAAAATAGCGTCTTCATTTTTCATGAAAACTGATACAGCTTCTGTAATTAATGAACTTATGGCTAATGCTCTTAAGTAGGCAACTCTTGTTTTTGTAGTTGTTAACGATTTATAGGTATCTATATTAATCGTTTTCTTAACTAGGTTAATCAAGTATTCCAAAGCAAATTCTTCATCTATTAAACCAAGATTAATCCCATCTTCAAAATCAATTATAGTATAACAAATATCATCTGCTGCTTCTACTAAAAAAGTAAGTGGATGTCGCGAATAACTAATGGTTTCCCCTTCTCTTGTTTGCAACAAACCTAAATCCATAGCCACATCCTGAAACAAAGCTTTATCGTCTTGAAAGAAACCATATTTTTTATCAGCTATATGAGCAGTCTGCTTTACTGGAAGCGACTCTTTTGGATACTTCATAAAAGCTCCTAGAGTTGCATAGGATAAACGTAAGGCTTCATTCTTTTCTGTCAGAATTTTGAATCCATTTGCATTCCCCTCAAAACTAACTAAATCTTGATATTGCTTATCTGTCAACCCTTCTTTAAATACTAATCCGGCACCTGTCCTAAAAAACTCTCCAATTGATTGTTCTCCTGAATGTCCAAAAGGTGGGTTTCCAATATCATGTGCCAAAGCTGCAGTTGCAGTAATTGCACCAAAATCGTTTGACTTATATCCTAAATCATGTTCTAAATGCGGATACTTTTTTAACAATTCATTACCAACTGATCTACCCAATGATCTAGCAACAACCGAAACCTCTAAACTATGTGTCAATCTTGTATGTACAAAACCGGTTTTTGATAAAGGGATTACCTGAGTTTTATCTTGTAAAGATCTAAACGCTGATGAAAATATTATTCTATCATAATCTACTTCAAAACCTAATCTATTTTCATTCTGCTCTTTACGTAGTCGTTTATTTGTGTCACCATATCGCTTCAACGATAATAGTTGATCCCAATTCATCATACTTTAATTTTTACAATTAACATTAATTTAATAATTAAGCATATTCTTTTACAATACAATAACACAACGGTTATACAACAGTAATATTAGAACAACAAGCTTAGTTTTTCTTTGCAAAGAAAATAAACACAGCAAAAAATGAAAAAATTATTATTACTAATTTCCCTATTTACAACTATTGCTCTTGCACAAGATAAAGTTCAAATATCGGGAAAAGTTTTAGATGGAGAAATGGATAACGAACCTTTATTAGGAGCAACAGTTATAATAAGCGGAACGGCTACCGGTGCACAAACGGATTTTGATGGTAATTATACTTTAGAAGTATACCCCGGAACCTATACTTTAGAATATAGTTATGTAGGATATAACTCTACAAAAGAAAATGTTATACTAAGCGAAAACAAAACTATAAATAAAACCTTAGAAGCGAATCTTTTAGAACAAGTAGTTATTGTAGCAGAAACCAGTAGAGAAAAAGAAAATACTTTATTAATTGCACAGAAAAAAGCTGTTGAAATTAAACAACAAATCGGAGCACAAGAATTAGCCAAAAAAGGAGTTTCTGATGTTGCAACAGCTATCACCAAAGCCTCAGGTATTTCAAAACAAGAAGGCTCTAAAACCATTTTTGTTAGGGGTTTAGGTGATCGTTATAATTCAACAACCTTAAATGGTTTACCATTACCATCTAATAACCCATCAAGAAAAAATATTTCTCTAGATATATTCTCTACAGATATTGTGGAATATATAGATATCAATAAAATTTACAGCAATAAAATTTATGGTGATTTTGGAGGTGCTAATGTAAATATAGCGTCTAAAAACCATCATGGAAAAGGGACCTTAAAAATTGGTTATGGTAGCGGCTACAACTTTAATGCTATTAATTCTGAAAAATTCTATTTACAAGATGGTCCAAATTATTTTGGCTTTTACAATCAAAAGCAACCAAATAACCCATTGTCTGGTTATAAATTCACAACAAGTTTGGATAAAGAAACTAAATCTCCTTTTAATCAAGATTTTTCTATAACTGGGGGAACCAAATTCAACTTTAAAAACAGTCATAGATTAAGTGTTTTCACCACTGCTTCTTTCTCAAATAACTATAGTTATGTTAAAGGAAATACCAAAGGAAATGTAAATACAAACGGTGTAGCTAGTTCTGATTATTCGTATGAATCATTTTCTTACGAAACAAACACTACAGGAATGTTGAATCTTGAATATAAATTCAACCCTAAAAACATTATAAAAACTAGCTCCCTTTTTATTAACTCTTCAAAGCAAAATTTAAGTGATTATATTGGAACAATTAATATATTTGATAATGCAGAAAATGGAGGTGGATTTATAAGACGTTCCGCTTTTAATAAAACTCAATTAATGGTTAATCAACTTTTAGGAGAGCATAAATTTAATAATCGAATCAACTTAAATTGGGCTTTAGGTTATAATTCTGTTTTAAACAACACTCCAGACAGAAGGCAGGTAATGCTAGTTCCAACTGATAATAACAACCCACTTACATCACCAAAAACAGTTTCTGACATTTCAGACTCTAACAGTCATCGTTATTTTGAAGAATTAAACGAAAATGAGTTTGCGGCAAATATTGAAAGTAGTTATCGCTTTTCTAAAAATGAAGATGATGGGTACAAAGGTAAATTCACTTTTGGATATAGTGGAAGATTTAAAACCGTAGATCTTGAAGCAACTCAATTTAATTTTGCAATCAATAGATCCATTAACCAACCAAATGTTGACATCAATAATCTAGATGCTTATTTCAATCAAACAAACTTAGATGCTGGTTACTTCAAAATAAAAACTTTTAAAGGAGATTTTAATAATCAAAATGCTTTAGATCCTCAAACATATAGTGGAACGCAAACAATTAACAGTGGTTTTGGAAATATTCAGTATTTAATAAACCCTAAATTAACTACTATAATTGGAGTTAGAGCAGAGCAAATTACTCAAGAGATTGAATGGGTTACTTCTCTTGATCCAGGGGATGAAAATTCATTTGATAAAGTTGAAGTTATGCCTAATATTTCTCTTAAATATGAATTAACTGAAAAACAAAATTTAAAAATTGCAGGAAGTAAATCATATACTTTACCTCAATTTAAGGAAAGAGCTCCCTTTTTATATGAAGATATTGAAGGATCAAAATTTGGAAACCCAAACTTATATTCCTCTACTAATTATAATGCAGACCTAAGATGGGAATATTTCCCAAAATCTGGAGAAGTAATTTCAGTAACTGGTTTTGGTAAATTAATTCAAAATCCTATAAATGAAACTATTGTTGCTTCTGCTACAAATGATATATCATGGGTGAACTCAGGAAAACAAGCAACTATTTATGGGGCTGAATTAGAATTTAAAAAAGACATCATAAACAATACAACAACAAGAGATGATTCGGTATTGAATAACAAATTATCATTTGGGTTCAACGGTGCATTTATGGTTTCCGAACAAGATTTTGATAAAATCAAAGTTACTCAGGAAACTGATTTAAATGTAAATTTCACAAATGAAAGCGGAAAGTTAACAGGTGCATCTGAAGTTTTACTTAATAGTGATATTAGTTTTTTCAAAGAAGTTAGTAAAAACACAAACTTTTTAGCGACAATAGTAGGTAATTATACTTCTGAAAGTTTGTATGCAATTGGATCTGCAGGAAAAGGAGACCTAGTAAATGAAGGTCTATTTACAATGGATATTATTCTAAAATCAAAAATAAGTAAACGTTTAAGCGCAGGAGTATCTATAAAAAACATCTTAGATTCAGATATAAAAAGACACCAAGATAATGAAACAGGAAAAGTTTCAGTTAAATCTTTTAAAAGAGGTGTCAATGCAAGCCTATCATTAAAATACAATCTGTTTTAAAACTCAAATCACATCATAGCAAAAAAGACTAGTTCAATACTAGTCTTTTTTTGTTATATCACTCTTTACCTTAAGTTAACATTCATTTGTAATACTTAACAAATGGTTGACGATTTGGTAAACCTTGAACCTTATTAATACTCTTAATTTGTAGTGTAATTAACAACAAATATAAAACTTAAAAAAAATGAAAAATTCAATTCTATTATTAGCTATTGCAGCGACTACAATCTTCACAAGTTGTTCAGATGACGACTCTAATAATATTGTAGCTCCAGTTTCTACTAACGCTTTTACTGCTGACCCAACTAACTTTAAAGGGGATATAAATAGTGGGACTGTTACTTTAGATGCAACAAAAACATATAATTTAACTGGAGCATTAATTGTTAACAATGGAGCCAAATTGGTAATTCCTGCTGGGACAACTATTGAGGCGTCTGGAGGAACAAGTTCATACATTGCAGTTGCACAAGGAGCAAAAATAGATATTCTAGGTAGTGCTACAGAACCTGTAGTTATGACTTCTGCAAGTGCTAATCCAGCAGCAGGAGACTGGGGTGGTTTAGTTATTTGTGGTCACGCACCTACAAATAAAGCTGGAGCAGACGGTGAAACAGCTACAGCTGAAGTATCTGATTTAACTTATGGAGGATCTGATGTAAATGACAACTCAGGAACAATTAAATATTTAAGAGTTGAATATACTGGTGCTAATTTTAGCGCAACTAAAGAATTTAATGGTGTATCATTATTTGCTGTTGGAGCAGGTACAACATTTGAATATGTACAATCTTACCATGGTGGTGATGATGGAATTGAATTCTTTGGAGGAACTGTTAATGGTAAATACTTAGTATCTACTGCTAGTGGTGATGATTCAATTGATTTTGCTGATGGATGGGCTGGAACTGGTCAATACTGGTACATTAATCAAGGAACTAAAGCAGGAATTGAAGGATCAAACAATGGCGACAATGGAAATGCGACCCCAAAAACATCTGCAATATTAAAAGATATCTCAATAATTGATACTGGTTCTGAAGGTGCATTATACATTAAAGAAGGTGGAGGAAACTGGACAGCTTCAAATATTTTTATCTCTGGTTTTGAACTAGGAATTAAAATTAAAGATGTGGCAACTGACCCAGCTGCAAACACAAATGTTGATAATGGGAATATTACTTTTAATAACATTCAGTTTAGCTCTAGCGTTACTACTAAAAGTCAATACCAAGGTCTAAACTCTAGTTATTTAATAGAAGGAACAAATTCTGGAGCAGGAAATGGAGCTCAAGCACCAACATGGACTTCAGGATGGACTAGAGGTTTATAAACTTTATATTAAAAAATATAAAAGACATTTTTGTGGTGTTGTTTATTTTAAACTAAACGTAGTCTTTTTATTTTTTGCAAGGTTAAGTTAATCGTTTAGTTTAATAAAAAGGGGTAATGTAAATTACCCCTTTATTTATTCTTAGAAATTAATAAAGGTAATTACGTTAATCTGATCTCTTCCTGAATCTTCAAAAAACTGATTCATATAGCCAATTTCAAATTTTATATTATCATTTAACTTCCAGCCTAATCCACCAAAAACTCTATTCCTATCAAAAACAGATTTTTCTGTATTTAGAAATATTTCATTATAAGCAGAGGCATAAAGCATCTTACTTGAAGATTCTTTTGCAATCAAAGGGTAATTAAGTGATAAAAAATAACGGAAACGCATTTTAAAATCTGATGCTACAAAGCGTTGCTCAAATCTGTAACGATGCTTCAACTTCAATTTACCTACTCCTTGTTTTGTTGTAAATTGCTGATAAATCCTGTGCTCATTTACTGCGTTTTTTTCATTAGTATCCGCTATATAATTTTCGGAAAGGATATAACCATATCCTAAAAGTAAATTATTGTTATTCTCCGTTAAATTATAACCTACTCCTGTTCGTAATAGTAATTGTTCAAGATCTCCGATAGCATCATAGTTTCTATATTGTATTTCACTATGAATATTCCATGTTGAATCTACCTTTTTACTACCAATATATATTAACCAGTTCCCTAAGTTACTATCTTGGCTCTGAGCAAGCATAGGGAGCATTAACACAATGGTTAATACTCCTAAACATACTTTATTTATCTTTTTTATGATCTTCATATTTGTAAGATATTTTTATTCATAAAAAGAAACGGCTCCAGTAGTAACATCATACATTGCTCCTACTATCTCTATTTCACCTGCTGCCTCTAACTCCGCTAATATTGAACTTTCATTTCTGACTCTTTCAATAGATAATTTCACATTTACAGCCGCTACTTTTTCTACTTTAGCATCACTCATTTCTTCATCAACTGCTGAGACTGCTGGTTGAATTTTATCTAATAACGTTGTTATATTTCCTAATTCAACATGCTTACAGGCGGCAGTTACTGCTCCACACTTGGAATGCCCCATTACAACAACAATTTTTGATCCAGCAACTTTACAGGCATATTCCATTGACCCTAACATATCTTCATTGATAATATTTCCGGCTACTCTTGCGCTAAAAACATCCCCAATTCCTTGATCGAAAACCAATTCTGCAGGAACTCGTGAATCAATACAACTAAGTATAACAGCAAAAGGATATTGCCCATGTGAAGTACCACTAACTTGCTCTAATAAATCTCTATTAGCCTTTAAATTTTGTTGAAATCTTTGGTTACCTTCTTTTAAAAATTGTAACGATTTCTGAGGAGTCATTGTTGCTTGTGTTTCTTTTGTATGTGCTTTCATAATATTTTATTTTTAACTAATTCGTAATTAAACTGTTTGAGGTCTTAGCTTAAAGAACTCAATATAACTTTTAGGGTTTTCGATAATTCCCCTTTCAGAGAGTAGCTTGACATTAATGCCTTTGTTTTCAGCTTTTTCAGAAAAATCATCTAGAATTTCAATAATATCATTATCTAAATAGCGCGTTTTTCGTACATCTATTTCTAAATAAGTATCATTAGGCAAAGAATCGAGTTCTTTTAAAATAGCTCCTTTGTTGAAAAAAGTAACCTCTTCTGCTAGTGTCATTTTAATTTTATGTACTCCATTACTTTTATCTTCAATATGCAAGAAATGAGAATTTTGATAACTTTTAATTAAAATTACTACTACCCCTACTCCTAATCCTAGCCCAATACCAACTAATAAATCGGTAAAGACAATACCTACTACTGTAACTGCGAATGGAAGAAATTGTTTCCATCCCATTTTAAACATACTTATAAACAATGATGGTTTCGCTAATTTGTATCCTACAATCAATAATATTGCCGCCAATACTGAAAGTGGTATTTTATTTAAAATACTAGGCATTAAGATTACTGAGATCAATAATAAAAATCCATGAATAATTGCAGATAACTTTGTTCTACCTCCGGATTGTACATTTGCAGAACTACGTACAATTACCTGTGTTATAGGTAATCCTCCAATAAGTCCCGAAAGGATGTTTCCAGTACCTTGAGCTAACAATTCTCTATTGGTTGGTGTAACACGTTTTTCAGGATCAAGTTTATCCGCAGCTTCAACACATAATAGCGTTTCTAAACTTGCAACTAAAGCAATCGTAAAAGCTACAATCCAAATTTTAGGGTTGGTAATAGCTCCAAAATTCGGAACACTAAATTGATTAAAAAATGATGAAGCACTATCGGGAACCGGAACACTAACTAGGTTCTCTGCTGCTATTCCGAACACACTATTGTTAGCAGTTAAAATATAATATAAAACCCCAATAACAACAGCCACTAAAGGCCCTTGAATTACCTTAAAGAACTTTGCTTTTTTAGCTAAAACAGTATCCCATAGTAACATAATAACCATCCCTAACAATGCAATTGTTGTAGACCCAATGCTAATATGCTTAAAACTTTTTATTATTTCTGAAAAGGTGTTTTCACCATCTATTTGTAAAAAACTAAAATCTCCTTCAGGATCTGAATCATAACCAAAGAAATGTGGTATTTGTTTCAAAATAATTATTAAACCTATACCTGTTAACATCCCTTTGATAACGGATGAAGGAAAATAATAGCCAATAATCCCTGCTTTTAAAAAACCAAAAACCAATTGAATAACCCCTCCTAAAACTACAGCTAAAAGGAAGTTTTCATAACCTCCTAAATCAACAATAGCAGTAAAAACAATAGCAGCTAATCCTGCTGCGGGCCCACTAACTCCAAGTTGAGAACCACTTAATGACCCTACAATAATTCCACCAATAACACCGGCTATAACTCCTGAAAATAGCGGAGCTCCACTTGCTAAAGCAATACCTAAACATAAAGGTAATGCTACAAAAAACACAACGACACTTGCTGGCAAGTCGTTTTTAATGTATTTAAACATATAATATATAGTTATTTTGCCCACATTATAAAATGAAGGCGTTTTTAAAAATTAAAAAAACGGTAAACTATGTATTGTATTCTGGTGGGGGGAGTTGAATTTCTAATGAATATGTAGAAACTCCTTCAATAAAATAAATTGAAGTTAATGCAGTATTAATGTTATAAAAATTTAAATCGATTACTGATAAAAAGAATGGTTTTTCTTTCTCCTCTTCATTTTATTCAGTATCAATATCTTCTATTTCTTTTTCTTCACTACCTTCTCTTTCATCATCGTTTGAATCTTCCATAACTATATGGCACTCTATATTTATTAACGATACCAATGACGGAGCCAGAATGGATAAAGTTAAGATTAATGAAAGCGATATGATGGCAAACGATTTAAACACTAATTTGAATTTATTTTGCAAATATAATAGAAACCATAAACTAAGCTTCTATTGACATGTTAAATAAAATATATTAACGGTATTTTAGTCAAAAAAAAGAGCTCATTTGAGCCTTTTTTTTAATATTTATACTGGATTCAACACAAGTTTCAATTAATAAAAAGTAACAGATCCGTCACTAACATTATACATAGCACCAACTATCTCAATCTGACCTTCTTTTTCCATCTCTGATAAAATAGGACTTTCTTTTCTGATTCTTTCAATCGATAATTTCACATTCACAGCTGCTACCTTTTCTACTTTAGCGTCACTCATTTCTTCATCAATAGCATTTACAGCAGGTTGAATCTTATCTAATAAAGCCGTGACATTTCCCAACTCAACATGCTTACAAGCAGCAGTTACTGCTCCACATTTTGAATGCCCCATTACAACAACAATTTTTGAACCAGCAACTTTACAAGCATATTCCATTGAACCCAATATATCCTCATTGATAATATTTCCAGCAACTCTTGCGCTAAATACATCCCCAATTCCTTGATCAAAAACCAATTCTGCAGGAACTCGTGAATCAATACAACTAAGTATAACAGCAAAAGGATATTGCCCTTTACTTGTTTCTAAAACTTGAGCTTGCAAATCTCTTTGCGTTTTTAAATTTTGAGTAAATCTTTTATTTCCTTCAACCAAAATGTAATGTGCATCTTTTGGTGTAAGGTTATCTTGAGTTATTTTTGTTTGTGTTCTCATATCTTAATACTTCTTTTTAATCCAAATTAAACATTCTTTAAAATCCTTAAATAATTGTTCCTTAGGAACTAAATCTGGGATTATATCTATGCGTTCGAACATATACTTAGGTTGCTTTAATATCCCTACAAAAGCTATACTTTTACCTCCTTTAATCAAATCGACTAATACATCTTCCATGGCATATAACCCTGATTGATCCACATACTGCATTCTATCCAATCGGATTACTACGGTAGACGCTGTTTCAGGAATTTGTTTTGCCAGTGCTTGAAAATCATTTGTAGAACCAAAAAACAAAGGCCCTTTTATGTGTTTGATAAAAACATCATCTTTTAAGCTTTTAGGAAGGTTTACTTCATCAGGCCATTGCTCCTCTTTAAATGGCTCTAAATCAGAACCTTCAGCAGTTAGATCCCCCATTTTTTTCATAAACATTAACGAAGCGATCACCAAACCTATTCCAACAGCATATACTAAGTTCCATACAGATGATAACACCAATACAACTAGCATAATAATCACTTCTGGTTTTGGCATGTAAGGAATTGCTTTCAACCCTTTATAATCCATTACTCCAATTCCTACGGTAACTAAAATCCCTGCTAAAACAGCAGCTGGAATTTTTGAAGCTATTGGCCCTAATGCCAACAGAACAATAAGTAACATTACACCTGCTACCATTCCCGATAGTTTTGTTTTCCCTCCTGCATTTATATTTACTACAGTTCTAATTGTTGCTCCTGCTCCTGGAATACCTCCGAACAGCGCTCCAATACTATTTCCAATTCCTTGACCAATTAATTCCTTATTAGGTTTATGCTTGGTTTTAGTCATATTATCTGCCACTACTGATGTTAACAAAGAATCTATCGCTCCTAAAAGGGCTAAAGTAAGTGCTGTAAAAATATATGGAGTAATACTATTCAATTGAAATTGGGTGAAAATTTCAAAGTTAGGAATTGGTAATCCGCTTGGTATTTCTTGAATTGATCTATAATCCAAACCGAAACCTATTGCAACTCCAGACATCACTAACAACGCTACTAATGTACTGGGCACTTTTGTGGTGATTTTTTTAAATCCAAATATAATAAGGATAGTACCTAACGCTAATAGCAACTCTAACCAATTGATCTTCTGTAATGCTCTAGGCAGAATTTTTATAGTTCCTAAAACACCTGATGCATCTGAATTTGCTAAAGTCTGGGATTCCTGAAGAATCTGATCTTGAGTAATACCTTCAGCTTGTTTTATGGTTTGCTTAAAATCTTCTAAAACTAAGATGCCTTCTCCTGCTTCTTCTTTTAATATATTATCAAGAATAATCTCTTCAGCATACGGTTTAAATTGTTCTACAAATTCAACATCCTCTTTTGTGTAATATCCTATAGAAGGCAAAATTTGAGTAACCAAAATAATAACCCCTATTGCTGTCATAAAACCAGAAACTACAGGATAAGGAATGTATTTAATATATTTACCTAAACCTATTAACCCTAAACCTATTTGCATTAATCCAGCTAATAAAAAAACACTTAAAATTGCTGGTAATGCTTTATTAACATCTCCATCAAAAGCAGCAACTATCCCTGCTATGACTACCATACTCACGGCAGTCATAGGTGCTGTTGGCCCTGAAATTTGAGTATTAGTTCCTCCAAATAACGCTGCAAAGAAACTAACAAAAATGGCCCCGTATAATCCTGCACTTGGACCTAAACCAGAACTAACTCCAAAAGCTAATGCTAATGGTAATGCAACTATACCGGCTGTAATACCACCAAATAAGTCTCCTTTAAAATGTTTAAACATAATAATCTATTGTTATCAAAACCTCCTAAAAAAAAATGAGATTCTTAAAATTAAGTCAATTTACTATAGAGTATTTTCAAATAGTTAAAATTAACACTATTATTCTATTGTGAGGTAAATTTCATGTATTAAACCAGATTGCGGGAATAATATAATCAAACTATATTGTCTATTCGGGAGGAGGAAGGTGTATATCTAAAGAATAAATTGACAACACATCAATAATAAATATTGAAGTGATATTATCATTAATCGTAAAAAAATCATTTAAACAAATTAATGATTGAAAAAAATTTCCTTCGTTTTCTTCTTCAATATCAGTATCTTCTATTTCTTGACTTTCTTCTTTTTCTTCATCTTCAAGGTCAGTCACATCAGTAATACAGTCAACACTCATCAATGACATCACCGGCGGCGAAAAAATTGATAAGGTCAAAAGACACGAAAGTAATATGACTGTAAATGATTTAAACACTCTTTTTCTAAATTTCAACAAATATAAGAGAAATGAATAGTTATTTATACTGGATCGTGTTAAACAATGCCTAAAAATTTCATTTCCAATTATTACCTCTAAAATCTTATTCATTTATTTACCCTCACTTAACATTAAGTTAACATTAAGTGCAGTTATTTGCAGTGCAAAAAAATAATAAGACACAATAAAATGAAAAATTTAAAAAGTTATTTATCTGTATTTATAATCTTAATCGGATTATCAGCTGTAGCACAAGAAACTAATAGTCCTAAATTCGGAAAAGGCCTTTTTAACTTGGTTGGAAAAGACAGTACTTGGACTATGAAAGTTGGAGCTAGAATGCAATTTTTAGCAACAAACGCATGGGATATGGATGCCAATGGAGATTTTGGAAAAGCTCAAAGCACTTTTTTAGTAAGAAGAGCTCGTTTAAAATTTGGTGGTTATGCATATAGTCCTAAACTTACTTATAAACTTGAACTAGGTTTATCAAACAAGGACATCGGAGGAGCATCTGAGTACACAAACAATGCACCAAGATATATTTTAGACGCCGTTGTAAAATGGAATTTCTACAAAAACTTTAGCTTATGGGCAGGTCAAACTAAATTACCAGGCAACAGAGAACGTGTAATATCTTCTGGGAATTTACAATTTGTTGACCGTTCTAAATTAAATAGTAATTTTAATATCGACCGTGACTTAGGACTACAATTAAGACATCACTTTAACTTATCTGACAAATTCTTAGTAAGAGATATGTTTGCTATTTCTCAAGGAGAAGGTAGAAACATTACAACAGGGAATTTAGGTGGACACCAGTATACTGCAAGAGTTGAAGTGCTACCATTTGGGGAATTCAAAGGGAAAGGTGATTATAGTGGAAGTGATTTAAAAAGAGAAACATCTCCAAAACTAGCACTTGGTGCAACTTACAACTTAAATGATAAAGCAGTAAAGGAAAAAGGAAGTCAAGGAAGTTACATGTTAAATGATAGTGAAGAAGGTTTTTATGAAACAAACGTAAACACCGTATTTGTTGATGCTATGTTTAAATACAAAGGAATCTCTTTCATGGGTGAATACGCAAATAGAGATGCTAATGAAGCTACAGCTGTTAACGTTGATGGTACACCTGCAACGGATGCAGATGGAGACACTACTGGAAAAGCTGTTAAAAAAGGAAACTCTGTAAACACACAAATTGGTTATTTATTTAAATCTAATTGGGAAGTTGCAGGACGTTATACAAATGTAAAATTTAATGGAGCAGGCTTATCTACTAACTACTACACTTTAGGAGCATCTAAATTTTTAGCTGGTCACAAACTTAAAGTACAGTCGGATATTACTTATTCTGATAAAACTGGTGTTAAAACAGGAGGGTTAGAATACCGTTTACAATTTGATATTCATTTCTAAGAACATCAAAATATATTAAATAAAAAGGAGTCCTGATTAGGACTCTTTTTTATGCTTACTTTCCAAGTGAACTAGTTAACAAAAACTCATTCAATACATCCTCTTCCCAATGTTAAATTAACATTAACTACATTCCTATTTTCATAACACCTCCTTAACGTTTTCTTGGTTTTAGGGTAACTTTTAAGCTTTCCTTCTACTGTATGTTTGTAGTGCAAAAAACACACAAACAAAAAGATGAAAAAAATTGCAATTATGTTAACAGCAGCTATCGTATTAGTTGCATGTGGTAAAAAGAAAGAAGTTAAAACAGCTTTAAACGACTCTAAAACTGAATTATCAGGAACTATCAAAGTAGATGGCTCAAGTACAGTTTTTCCAATTACTGAAGCTGTAGCTGAAGAATTTAGAACAGTTGAGCCTAAAGTAAAAGTTACCGTTGGTGTTTCTGGAACTGGAGGAGGTTTTAAAAAATTCTCTAGAGGAGAAACAAACTTATCTAATGCTTCTCGTCCAATAAAATCAAAAGAAAAATCAGCTTGTGAAGCAAACAATATTAAGTACTTAGAATTAGAAGTTGCTTATGATGGTTTAGCTGTTACAATCAACCCTGCTAACGACTGGGTGGATTCTTTTACCGTGGAAGAATTAAAGAAAATTTGGGAGCCTTCTGCACAAGGAACCATCATGAAATGGAACCAAATTCGTCCAGAATGGCCGAATGAAGAAATTCATTTATTCGGACCTGGAACTGCATCTGGTACATATGATTATTTTTCAGAAGCAATTTGTGGTAAAAAAGTTGGTACTCGAGGAGATTATACCGCTAGTGAAGATGATCATGTATTAGTGCAAGGAATTGCAGGAGACAAATACGCTTTAGGTTTCTTCGGATTAGCATACTATGCTGAAAATAAAGACAAATTATCTTTAATCGGAGTACATAACGGAACAGAAGTAGTAAAGCCATCTTTAGAAACTGTTAAGAATGGAACTTATACCCCTTTATCAAGACCATTATTTGTATACGTAAACAGTACTTCTGTAAAATCTCCTGAAGTAGTTGATTTTGTAAATTTCTACATAGATAACGCAGGAGAATTATCTAAGGATGTTGGATATATTCCTTTACCAGCAGATAAATACGCAGCTCAAAAAGAAAGTTTTAAAACTTTTGTTGAAAGTAACAAATAAGCAGAAGTTTAATCTGGACAATCAGGTAACTAAAATAGTTGCCTGATTTCCTTGTTTACAATTAACATGCGAAAAATAAAAGAACTTGTAATTGAAAAATCACTTTTATCAAGTGCCTTAATTACTATTGCCATTACCATTGGGATTGTATTGGTACTTGCTATTGAAGCGTTTCATTTTTTTAGCGAAGTTTCTATAGTAGATTTTTTAACAGATACACAATGGACTCCATTGTTCGTCGACAAACATTACGGAATACTCCCTCTATTATCAGGGACATTGCTAACATCATTTATTGCAATTTCAGTAGCATTGCCAATTGGCTTATCAATTAGTATATACTTGAGTGAATACGCCCCTAAAAGCTTTAGAAAAACCGTAAAACCATTATTAGAATTATTAGCCGCAGTACCTACTGTAGTCTACGGTTTTTTTGCTCTAATAGTAGTAACCCCTTTTTTACAACAAATCATCCCTGGTTTATCAGGTTTTAATTCGTTGTCAGCAGGTTTTGTTATGGGAATTATGATTATCCCTTATATTTCTTCAATCTCTGAAGATGCATTACATGCTGTACCAAATGCTTTAAGAGAAGCGTCTTTTGGTATGGGTGCCACAAAACTACAAACAGCATTTAAAGTAGTTGTACCTGCAGCATCTTCAGGAATTATAGTATCAATTATATTAGCTATATCAAGAGCAATTGGAGAAACGATGATTGTTGCCATAGCAGCAGGTCAACAACCAAGATTGACTTTAGACCCTACCGTTCCTGTCGAAACAATCACTGCATACATTGTTCAAGTTAGTTTAGGAGATGTAGAGCATGGATCTATAGAGTACAGAACAATATTCGCAGCTGGAATTACCTTATTTGTATTTACATTCTTGTTAAACACATTAAGTTACAGAATTAGAAAAAAATATCAAGAACGTTATGAATAGTATACAAAAAAATAGAATTTACGATCAAGCCTTTAAAATTTGGGGTATTGGATGTACGCTATTTGGATTAATTTTATTAGCTGTTTTTATTGGCGACATCCTAATTGATGGGATCATGAGAATTGATTGGGCTTTTATCATTGATTTACCATCAAGAAAAGCAGAAAAAGCAGGGATTTACACTGCTTTAATGGGAAGTATTTGGATTTTATTACTAACAACAGTAATTGCATTCCCTATTGGAGTTGCAGCTGGAGTGTATTTAGAAGAATACGGGAAAAAGAATAAATTTTCTGCTATACTAGAAATCAATATTTCTAACCTTGCTGGAGTACCATCTATTATATACGGATTATTAGGGCTAGAAGTTTTTGTGAGAATTATGGGACTTGGCGCTAGTGTTTTAGCTGGAAGTTTAACCTTGTCTCTTTTAATTCTTCCTATTATAATAGTAGCAACTCGTGAAGCCATAAAAGCGGTTCCAAAATCTATTAAAGATGCATCTTATGCATTAGGAGCCTCGAAATGGCAAACGATATGGAATCAGGTTTTACCAGCATCATCAGGTGGTATTTTAACTGGTGTTATTTTAGCATTATCAAGAGCGGTAGGTGAAACAGCTCCATTAATTGTTGTAGGAGCATTGGCTTACGTACCGTTTGCTCCAGAAAGTCCAATGGATGAATTTTCTGTATTACCGATACAAATATTCAACTGGATATCTAGACCACAACATGGATTTATAGAAAATGCCGCAGCCGCAATCATCATCCTATTATTAATTACCTTCATTATGAATGGTGTAGCCGTTTACTTTAGAAATAAGTGGCAAAAGAAATTAAAATAAATTATGGAAACAGTTATAGAACAAATTCCGCTAGATAAAATAGTAGACCCTTCTTTAAAAAAGAAGCCAAAAATAGAGGTAAAAGATGTAAAAGTTTGGTATGATGATTTCAATGCTATAAAAGGTATTGACATGGACATTAAACCAAACACTGTTACAGCTTTCATAGGTCCTTCTGGTTGTGGAAAGTCAACCTTTTTACGTTTATTCAACAGAATGAATGACTATGTTGAAGGGTTTAGAATGGAAGGGAAAATAAAAGTTAACGGAGACAATATCTACAAGAAAAAGATAAACGTAGAAGAATTACGTAAGGAAATTGGAATGGTTTTTCAAAAGCCAAATCCATTTCCTAAATCAATTTTTGATAATGTTGCTTATGGATTAAAACTTCAAGGAATAACTGATAAAGAATTAATTGAAGAACGTGTTATAGATTGTTTAAAACAAGTTGCCCTTTGGGACGAAGTAAAAGATGATTTAAAAAAATCTGCAATGGCTTTATCAGGTGGTCAGCAGCAACGTTTATGCATAGCGCGCACTTTAGCAGTACAACCTTCTATTATTTTAATGGATGAACCAACTTCTGCATTAGACCCAATATCTACTGCAAAAGTGGAAGAATTAATTTTTAAACTAAAAGAAAAGTATACCATTGTTATTGTAACACACAATATGCAACAAGCAAGTAGAATTAGTGATTATACCGCATTTTTCTATTTAGGAGAATTGATAGAATACGGAAAAACAAAAACCATTTTTACAAATCCCGAAAAACAACAAACCGAAAACTACATCACTGGTCGTTTTGGGTAGTACATCATTCTTTTAACAAAAACATTATGGCAAACGCACAATATCAAAGAGATTTATTAAACGAATCAGGGGCAGAAATGCTAGCAATTTGTACTTCTCAATTAGAAAAAGCAAAAGACGCCTTCTTAAATCATGATAGTGATTTAGCAGAAGAAGTAATCTTAAACGAAATACGTGTAAACGCATTGGATTTACGTATAGAAAAAAGTTGTGAAAAATTTTTAGCTCTTTATAACCCGGTAGCTATTGATTTGCGATTTATTATGGCTATCCGTAAAATCAATTTTGATTTAGAGCGTATCGCTGATCACGCATACAGTATTTCTAAATATGTAGTTGAAGTAGATGAAAAAATACCACCTCATTTATTTGAAGCTTTACAATTTCAAACAATGTATGACACAATTGTCAAAATGCTTGATAATATAACTGAGGCATATGAGAATAAAGATGTGAAATCAGCAAGAAAGGTCTTTAAAAAAGACAAAGTATTAGACAAAATAAATATTGATTCTTTTGCTATTCTTGAGGTTGAAATTAAAAAAGATAATAACATCATATCAGAAGCATTATTACTTTTTTCTGTTATTAAAAAAATGGAACGAGTTGGCGATCTAATCAAAAATATTGCTGAAGAAATCATTTTTTACATTGACGCAGAGGTTTTAAAACACAAAAAGAAAAAATAATTCACTAAAATAACTTTTATCGCTTATAAGCGATAAACAATAAGATCTACCACAATCAATACTTTGTTTTTCAATAAAGTATGATTTGTGGTGTTTTTATTTTTACTAATTGATAACATTCCCGTAACATTAGAAATTTTTATTTGAAGTAGGTTTGCACCGTTACTTTCAATAAAATAAAGTTTTAATTATGGATAATATTTATCTTTTAATGGTTATTGCGCTAGGTGTATTAGCGGTAATCGATTTAGTTGTAGGAGTCAGTAATGACGCCGTAAATTTTTTAAATTCTGCTATAGGATCTAAAGCAGTTTCATTTAAAACCATCATGATTGTTGCCAGTATTGGTATTGCTTGTGGTGCATTGTTTTCAAGCGGAATGATGGAAGTTGCCAGGAAAGGGATTTTCGTTCCAGGAAACTTCATGTTTGATGAGATCATGATTATTTTTATGGCGGTTATGATAACCGACATACTCCTTCTTGACATGTTTAATACATTAGGGATGCCTACATCCACTACTGTATCTATCGTATTTAATTTATTAGGAGCCGCAGTATGTATCGCTTTAATAAAAATAAGTGGTGACGACTCACAAACTTACTCAGACTTATTTAACTATATTAACACTGCAAAAGCAAAACAAATTATAGGGGGTATATTACTCTCCGTTGTCGTCGCATTTTCTGTCGGTGCGCTGGTACAATATATCTCAAGAATATTATTATCTTTTCATTTTGAGAAGAAGGCAACTTGGGTAGGCGCTTTATTTGGAGGTATAGCATTAACTGCATTAGTCTATTTCATTTTAATGAAAGGGATTAAAGGAGCTGATATTGCTAAACAAAGTTTTGAGTTTACTAATGGATTAACTATTAAAAAATTCTTAGAGAGCTATGTAATAGAATTAGTTGCAGCCTTTTTTGTCTTCTGGACTGGATTCTCTTATGTTTTTATGAAGTTTTTCAATCAAAACATTTATAAATTAATTATTATTATCGGAACTTTTTCGTTGGCCTTAGCTTTTGCAGGAAATGACTTAGTAAACTTTATTGGTGTTCCAATTGCAGGATGGCAATCTTTTGAAGCTTGGAGTGGATCAGGAATACCAGCAAGTGAATTTGCGATGGATGCTTTAGGTAAAAAAGTACCTACACCAACGCTTTGGTTATTTTTAGCAAGTGCAGTTATGGTAGCCACATTATGGTTGTCTTCAAAATCGAAAGAGGTTTTAAAAACATCATTAAATTTATCTAGCCAAGGAGAAACAAAAGAACGTTTCAAACCTAATTTTGTATCTAGAGGAGTTGTAAGAAGTGCTATATTTATATCAAGAACGTTTACGTCTATTATACCAAATACATTATCTAAAACAATAGATACTCAATTTGAAAAACCAGTCATTGAACTTTCTAAGGACAAGACTTATGAATTACCAGCTTTTGACATGGTTAGAGCATCAGTTAACCTAATGGTTGCTGGTATATTAATATCAATCGCAACTTCTTATAAATTACCTTTATCTACAACATATGTAACTTTTATGGTTGCAATGGGTACCTCTTTAGCAGATAGAGCATGGGGAGCGGAAAGCGCAGTATATCGTGTTGCTGGAGTTTTAAATGTAATTGGAGGATGGTTCTTAACTGCTTTTAGTGCCTTTTGTGCCGCAGCCGTTGTAGCTTTCTTAATTTCATGGAATGTAAAAGTAATGGTTCCGGTATTATTATTAGTTACTGCCGCATTATTAGTTAAAAACATGCTGGCTCATCGCAGAAAAGCAAGAGCAGGAAAAGAAGAAGACACTATTAATAAAGCTGAAAGTAGTTCTATACAAGGAGTTGTTGAAGAAAGTGCTGACAACATTAGAGCAGTTGTAAGTAGAACATCTAAAATTTACACCAATACTATTGACAGTTTAGCAAAGCAAGATTTAGAAGGACTTAAAAAGAGTAAAAAAGGAGTCCGAAAACTAAATGACGAAGTTGAAGATTTAAAAGATAACATCTTTTATTTCATCAAGAACTTAGACGAGTCAAGTATTGGAGCAAGTGATTTCTATATTAATGTATTAGGATACTTACAAGATATGTCACAATCTTTAGAATACATATCTAAAGCAAGCCATAAGCACGTTAATAACAATCACTTAAAATTGCGTTTTAACCAAATTAAAGACTTAAAAGAAACTGAACAACAATTAAAAACATTGTTCGGTAAAATTAAAAGCACTTTCTCTGAACGTAACTTTGACAACATCAACACTATCCTTGACGAAAAACAACAATTGCTTGATACCGTTAATGAACGTATAAAGAAGCAAGTTGCAAGAACAAGAACAGAAGATGATAGTCCGAAAAACACTACATTATATTTTAGTTTATTATTAGAAACTAAAGATTTAATTAAAGCAACCATGAGTTTATTGGAAGCCTATAAAGAGCAATAGATTAGACAAAATATTTAAATTAAGTATTAAAAGGAACATCACTAATGATGTTCCTTTTTTTTATTGTTAAATCCAACTTACATTTGTAACCATTCTTACTTTTAATAAATTCATTTTCAAAGAGTTTTGTTAACCAAATTATTAATTGTACTTTTGCAAACTCTTTCGAGAGTAAGGAATGTTTAATAATTAAAAAGAATTAGTGTGGATACATTAAGCTACAAAACTATTTCAGCCAACAAAAATACCGTGAATAAGGAATGGGTATTAGTTGATGCTGAAGGTCAGACGTTAGGTAGAATGTCTTCGATAGTTGCAAAACTTATCAGAGGAAAACTAAAACCTAACTACACACCTCATGTTGATTGTGGAGATAACGTAATTGTTATCAACGCAGAAAAAATCATCTTAACAGGTAAAAAATGGACGGAAAAAAGTTACATCCGTCACACAGGTTACCCTGGAGGTCAAAAATCATTAACTGCTACTGAGTTGTTTGGGAAAGACCCTGCTCGTTTAGTGGAAAAATCAGTAAAACGAATGTTACCTAAGAACAAATTAGGAAGCGCGTTATTCCGTAACTTAAAAGTCTATGTAGGTTCTGAGCACAATCAAGAAGCTCAAAAACCAAAGACTATTAACCTAAACGATTACTTATAATGGAAATTATACACAAAATCGGACGTAGAAAAACTGCTGTAGCTAGAATTTACCTTTCTGATGGAAGCGGTAAAATTACAGTAAATAAAAAAGAAATGAGTACTTACTTCCCTACAGGAACTTTACAGTACAAAGTTAAACAACCTCTAATGTTAACAGAGAACTTGGAAAACTTTGATGTAAAAGTAAATGTTTACGGTGGTGGTATCACTGGTCAAGCTGAAGCTATTCGTTTAGCAATCTCTCGCGCAATGTGTGAGTTGAACGACGAAAACAGAGGAATCTTGAAGCCAGAAGGTTTATTAACTAGAGATCCAAGAATGGTTGAACGTAAGAAATTCGGTCAGAAGAAGGCACGTAAGAAGTTCCAATTCTCGAAACGTTAATATTTCGTACTGGATTTATTCAGTATTATCAAAATTTAAAAACTTGTTGTCGTTGCTTTGGGGAAATCCCAAAGGGTTAGTTTAGCATCTAAATGATTACGTGTAATTATTGCTACTACAACGAAGAACGTAAACTATTACAAAAATGGCAAATAACATAGAAGTAAAGGACTTACTTGAGGCAGGTGTTCATTTCGGACACATGACTCGTAAATGGGATCCAAACATGGCACCATATATTTATATGGAGCGTAATGGAATTCACATTATTAACTTATACAAAACTGCTGCAAAAATCGAAGAAGCTGGAAATGCTTTAAAGAAAATTGCAGCTTCTGGTAGAAAAATTTTATTCGTTGCTACCAAAAAACAAGCGATAGATATCGTAGCTGAAAAAGCAGGTGCTGTAAATATGCCTTATATTACAGAAAGATGGCCTGGTGGAATGCTTACTAACTTTGTTACTATTCGTAAAGCTGTTAAAAAAATGGCTACTATTGATAGAATGAAGAAAGACGGTACTTTCATGACTTTATCTAAAAAAGAACGTTTACAGGTTGATCGTTTAAGAGCTAAATTAGAAAAGAATTTAGGTTCTATTTCTGATATGACTCGTCTACCTGGAGCACTTTTTGTTGTTGATATTAAAAGAGAGCACATCGCTATTAAAGAAGCACAGAAATTAAACATTCCAATCTTTGCAATGGTTGATACAAACTCTGACCCAAGAGAGGTTGATTTTGTAATACCAGCAAACGATGATGCATCTAAATCAATAAGCAAAATTTTAAGTCACGTTACTGAATCTGTTGCTGCTGGATTATTAGACAGAAAAGCTGAGAAAGATTCTAAAAAAGCTGAAGACACAAAAGAAGTTGAAAAAGCTGAAGCTCCAAAGGCTGAAGTTAAAACTCCTGAAGTTGTTGCACCTGAAGCAAATACAGAAGCTCCAACAGAAGAAAAATAATAATTAGTATTTAAAGTAGCCTGACTTTATACCAAAAGTCAGGCTATTTAATTTTAAACACATACACGATGAAAATTACTGCTGCTGACGTAAAAAAATTAAGAGATGCTACTGGTGCTGGAATGATGGATTGTAAAAAATCATTAGTTGAAGCTGAAGGGGATTTCGACAAAGCATTAGATATATTGCGTAAAAAAGGTCAAAAAGTTGCTGCAAAAAGAGCTGACAGAGATTCTTCTGAAGGAGCTGTTATTGCTGTAGTTAATGACGATGCAACTGCTGGTGCAGTTGTTTGTTTAAATTGCGAAACTGACTTCGTTGCGATGAATGATGATTTCGTAAAATTAGCGAAAGACTTTGCTACATTAGCATTGAATTATGACACAAAAGAAGCGTTTTTAGCTGCTGACTATAATGGTCTTACAGTTGCTGAAAAATTAATTGAACAAACTGGTGTAATTGGTGAGAAAATTGAAATCGGTGGATTTAAGAAATTAAGCGCACCTTTCGTTGGATCATACATTCACGTAGGGAACAAAATTGCTTCTATCGTAGGACTATCTGCTGCTGTAGATAATGCTGCTGTACTAGGTAAAGATTTAGCTATGCAAGCTGCCGCAATGGGAGCAAGTACTTTATCTTACAAAGATTTTACCCCTGAATTTGTAGCATCAGAAACTGAAGCTAGAATTGCAGTTATTGAAAAAGAGAATATTGAATTAGGACGTTTAGGTAAAACACTTAAAAACGTACCTCAATTTATTTCTATGGCTCAATTAAATGCAGATGTTATTGCTAAAGCAGAAGCTGATGCAAAAGCTCAATTAGCTGCTGAAGGGAAACCTGAAAAAATATGGGACAAGATTCTTCCAGGAAAAATGGAACGTTTCATCTCTGACAACACTACTCTTGACCAAGAGCAATGTTTATTAGATCAAGAATTTATTAAAGAAGCTAAACAAAATGTTGCTGAATATGTGAAAACATATGGTGATGTTTCTGTTACTGGTTTTGAAAGAGTATCTTTAGCATAAGTACTTTTTTGTAATTCAAAATATAAAAAGCTTCTCAGAAATGAGAAGCTTTTTTATGCAACAGCATTAAAAACAATAACGCAATTAATAAGACCATTATACTTAATTATTTGTCATAATTATTGAAAAAAAGGAATTCAAATGTATATTTGCAGAAATCATTCACAACTATGTACTACAAAAGAATACTTTTAAAACTATCAGGAGAAGCCTTAATGGGTGAACGTCAATATGGTATTGATCCAAAAAGATTAGCAGAGTACGCTCAAGATATAAAAGAATTAGTAGAAAAAGGCGTAGAAGTAGCAATCGTTATTGGTGGAGGAAACATTTTTAGAGGTGTTGCAGGAGCAAGTAACGGAATGGATCGTGTTCAAGGTGACTACATGGGAATGTTAGCTACTGTAATAAATGGACTAGCTCTACAGAGTGCATTGGAAGATGCCGATATACAAACAAGACTACAGACGGCTATAAAAATTGAAGCTATTGCAGAACCATATATTAAAAGAAAAGCAACAAGACACCTTGAAAAAGGGAGAGTTGTGATTTTTGGTTCTGGAACAGGAAATCCGTATTTCACTACTGATTCAGCAGCAGTATTACGTGCTATTGAAATAGGTGCTGATGTAATCCTAAAAGGAACTCGCGTAGATGGAATCTACAGTGAAGACCCTGAAAAAAATCCTAATGCAACAAAGTATGATTTCATCACATTTGATGATGTTATCAAAAAAGGCCTAAAAGTAATGGACATGACTGCTTTTACTTTAAGTCAAGAAAATAACTTGCCAATTGTTGTTTTTGATATGAACACGAAGGGAAATCTATTAAAGGTAGTTTCTGGTGATCAAATAGGAACGAAAGTAAGCAACTAAAAATATTTCGCTTAGTTATTGAATTAACACAAATAATTAATACTTTTACTCAAGGCAAAAAAACTTTGAATAATCAACCCACAAAAACGGGTGAAAATTTAACTTTATGGAAGAAATTAACTTCATTATAGACAGCGCAAAAGAAGGAATGGATAATGCAATTATGCATTTAGAAAAACAATTGCGTATTATTAGAGCCGGAAAAGCATCTCCAGCAATGCTAAGTAGTGTTAAAGTTGATTATTATGGTTCTGCCACCATTTTATCACAAGTAGCTAACGTAAATACTCCTGACGCAAGAACTATTACTGTACAGCCATGGGAAAAAAACTTATTGCACGAAATTGAAAAGGCAATCATGAATGCTAACCTTGGGTTTAATCCAATGAATAATGGTGAAACTATCATCATTAACGTACCTGCACCTACTGAAGAGAGAAGGCGTGAATTAGCAAAACAAGCCAAAGGAGAAACTGAAGATGCAAAAGTTGTTGTTAGAAACAAGAGAAAAGATGCGAATAACGAAATTAAAAAATTAGATGAAGCTTCTGATGACATGAAGGAGAACGCTGAAGCATCAGTTCAAACCTTAACAGATGAAGCTGTTAAAAAAATTGATGAAATTTACGCATTAAAAGAAAAAGATATCATGACGGTATAATTCCCTTCATATAATCATAATATTTAAAAACGGCTTAATTGTCGTTTTTTTATGTTTATACGCAATGGTAACTAACATCCTTTTTTTTACCTTTGCTTCCTTTTACACCCTATTATGACAAAATTATTTAGTGTTGGTTTTTGGGCAGCTATTGCTCGAATTATTTTAAAGAATAGAATTCTTATTCTTATTCTTATCACTATTGCAACAATAGGCTTAACAAGTCAGTTTAAACACATGCGTTTCACTTACACTGAAGCAAATTTACTACCTGACGACCATGCAATAAATAAAGAGTATTTCAACTTCCTAGACAAGTTTGGAGATGAAGGAAACTTGATTGTCATAGGGATAAAAGATGATTCATTTTTTACACCTGAAAAATTCAACGCATGGAACAATTTAGGGAGAGAAATAAACAAACACAAATACATTACAAATGTTATAGGTGTTGGTGAAATACAAAACCTAGTTAAAAACGAAAAGGATAAGAAATTTGACTTGAAACCTTTAGTATCTAAAGATATTAAAACACAAAAAGAGCTAGATAATTTAAGAAACACTCTTTACCATAAACTCCCTTTTTATAATAACATATTATACAATGCGGAAAGTAATACTTTCCGAACTCTTATATATGTTAATAAAGATATTATAAACAAACCCGCAAGAAAGAAATTGATTGAGGAATTTATAATTCCAAAAATAGAGGGTTTTAATAAAAAAAACAACTTAACAGTTAGAGTTTCAGGGATGCCATATATCCGAACTCTAAACTCTAATACTATAATTAGCGAAATAGCTTATTTCATATTAGCAGCTTTATTCGTTACTGGATTGATATTCTTCCTGTTTTTCAAATCTTTCAGAGCTACTTTTATTTCATTATTTACTGTAATAATTGGTGTTATGTGGACCTTTGGTCTCTTAGGATTACTACAATATGAAATCACGGTCCTTACCGCTATTATCCCTCCCTTGATTATTGTTATAGGAATCCCTAACTGTGTATTTTTAATAAACAAATACCAGTCAGAGGTTAAAAAACATGGCAATCAAGCAAAATCACTACAACGTGTAATTACCAAAATAGGGAACGCCACTTTAATGACTAATGTTACCACAGCTGCTGGATTTGCAACTTTTATTTTAACAAAGAGTGACTTATTAAGCGAATTCGGTACAGTTGCCTCACTAAGTATATTATCGATCTTTATCCTTTCACTGTTATTAATCCCAATTATATACAGTTTCATGCCATTACCAAAACAAAAGCATTTGAACCATTTAAACAAAAAATGGATTGACGGCTTTGTAAACTGGATGGCACACATGGTAAAATATAAACGAATTACAATATATACAGGTTCATTAATTTTATTAATAGCTAGTATGATTGGTATTTTTAACATAAAAGTTACTGGGAGCTTAATAGAAGATATGCCTCAAAACACTGGTTTTTTTAGAGACATTCGCTTTTTTGAAAAAGAATTTGACGGAATCATGCCAGTAGAATTTATGATTGACACTAAGCGGAAAAAAGGAGTTATGAAATTAGCTACTCTTAAGCGCATGAATCAACTAGAGGAAGCAATTAACGAAATTCCAGAATTATCAAAACCAATGTCACTTGTTGGGTTAGTAAAATACACCAAACAAGCATACTATAACGGTAATCCAAAATACTACCAACTACCAACTTCTCAAGAAAAAAACTTCATCTTGTCATATGCGAAAAATGCAGATACTGATAATGATTTAATGAAAAGTTTTGCTGATAGCACAGGTCAATACGCAAGAATAACTACGTTCATGAAGGATATTAGCACAGACCGAATGGAAGTTATTGAGGAACAATTAAAGCAAAAAATTACTAAAATATTCCCGGAAGACCGTTACGAAGTAACTATGACTGGTAAAGCTTTAGTTTTTCAAAAAGGAACAAAATACCTTAGGGACAATTTATTTTTATCACTAGGATTAGCAATTGTTATCATTTCATTATTCATGGCATATATGTTTAGGTCATTCAGAATGATTATAGTTTCATTAATACCAAACCTACTACCCTTGTTAATTACTGCTGGCTTGATGGGATTTTTAGGAGTTCCTATAAAACCATCAACTATATTAGTATTTAGTATCGCTTTTGGAATATCCGTAGATGACACGATACACTTTTTAGCAAAATATCGTCAAGAATTACAGGCTAACAATTGGAAGATTAAAAAATCTGTTTACGGAGCCTTGAGAGAAACCGGAGTAAGCATGTTTTACACTTCTATAGTTTTATTTTTTGGTTTCTCAGTATTCACCATCTCTAGTTTTGGAGGCACCGTTGCCTTAGGAGGATTAGTTTCAGTAACGTTATTATTGGCTATGTTAGCCAACTTGTTACTTTTACCTTCATTACTGTTATCATTAGAAAGAAGTATTGCAAACAAGAACACATTAAAAGAACCTAATTTCAATCCCATTCCTGAAGAGAGTGAGGAATAGACATAAAAAAACCGTTAGCGAACCAACGGTTTTTACCCCAAAAAAACTTACTTAATAAACCAATATGGTCATTAATATAAGCTGGGTGCAATTTACAACATCGCTATAGATTACTACTTCACCTAAATTGGGTATTTTTACATCACTATATTTAGTGATATTTGAAATTGAAAATAAAGTTTTTTTAAACACATAAAAAATTATCTTTGCAAACGAATAGTAACGATTAATGAGATTTATTAATAATTACATTTTTTCACAAGAGATATAGACAATAAAAAGAGTGTATCAGTTTAAAAGCATTGATTTTACTAAAATCTGTTTTTACAAAAGAACACTACTTATATCATAAATAATTATAGATACATGAACTCGACATCAGTTTCAGAATTATTAAAAGGAGAACAACTTTTACAAGAAATAACCCTTAAAGGATGGGTAAGAACATTTAGGGCAAAAAGATTTATTGCTTTAAATGACGGCTCAACAATTAACAACATACAGTGTGTTGTTGATTTTGAAAAAACCGATGAAGATACTTTAAGAAGAATTACTACTGGAGCAGCAGTTGCTTTAACAGGTATACTTATTGAAAGCCAAGGAAAAGGTCAAAAAGTTGAATTAGAAGTTAAAACTATTGAAATATTAGGAGATTCTGACCCAGAAACCTACCCTATTCAACCTAAAAAGCACAGCTTTGAATTCTTACGAGAAAATGCACACTTAAGAACTAGAACGAGTACATTTAGTGCTGTTAAGCGTTTAAGATCGTCATTATCATTTGCAATTCATCAATATTTTAACCAAAAAGGGTTTTACTACATGCATACTCCTATCATTACCGGTAGTGATGCAGAAGGTGCAGGTGAAATATTTCAAGTAACTGGATTAGATGTTAAAAATCCACCGTTAAATGAAGATGGATCTGTAGATTATAGTAAAGATTTTTTCGGAAAAGAAACGAACTTAACGGTATCTGGACAGTTAGAAGCTGAAACTTATGCAATGTCGCTTGGTAAAGTATATACTTTCGGACCTACATTTAGAGCTGAAAACTCTAACACTTCACGTCACTTATCAGAATTCTGGATGATTGAACCTGAAGTTGCCTTTATGGATCTAGCTGGAAATATGGATTTAGCTGAAGATTTCTTAAAATCTATTATCACTTATATCCTAGAAAACAACAAAGAAGACTTGGCTTTCTTAGATCAACGCTTGTTAGATGAGGAAAAAACAAAGCCTCAAAAAGATCGTAGTGAAATGTCGTTAACAGAGAAATTACATTTTGTTGCAGATAACAACTTTAAACGTGTTAGCTATACAGAAGCTATAGATATCTTAAAAAATTCTAAGCCTAATAAAAAGAAAAAATTCAACTATATCATTGAAGAATGGGGAGCTGACTTACAAAGTGAACACGAGCGTTTCCTTGTTGAAAAACACTTTAAATGTCCTGTAATATTGTTTGATTACCCTGCTAACATAAAGGCGTTCTATATGCGCTTAAATGAAGACGGAAAAACGGTACGTGCTATGGATATTTTATTCCCAGGTATTGGAGAAATGGTTGGTGGATCACAACGTGAAGAGCGTTTTGATGTGTTACTTGAAAAAATGAAAGCTTTAGATATCGACCCTGAAGAATTATCATGGTATACTGATTTACGTAAATACGGTACCGCAACACACTCTGGTTTTGGATTAGGTTTTGAACGTTTAGTAATGTTCGCTACCGGAATGAGTAACATTAGAGATGTAATTCCTTTCCCTAGAACACCTCAGAACGCAGCTTTTTAGGCTTCTAAAAATATTTTATAAAACTAACCTACAAGACTTCAAAACCTTGTAGGTTTTTTTATCTTTACCATATTATGTTAAAACAGTACTTACAATTTAAATTATCTCAAAAATTATCTCCACAACAAATTCAGTTGATGAAGTTAATTCAATTACCTACACAGGCTTTTGAACAACGAATTAAACAGGAGCTTGAAGAAAACCCTGCTTTAGATAATGGTAAAGAAGATACTAATGAAGATGAGTTTCAAGAAGACACCTATGATGACTCTTACGACAATGAGACTATAAATACTGACGATATTAATATTGATGAGTATTTGAGTGATGACGAAACACCAAGTTATAGACTACAAGCAAATAATTATAGTGCAGATGATGAAGACAAAAGTGTTCCTTATGCTGCAGGAATGACTTTTACACAGCACTTAATCAACCAATTAAATACTTTCCGTTTAAACGAACAAGAATATTTAATTGCCGAATTCTTGGTTGGAAGTATTAATGACAACGGATATATAAGAAGAGAAGTATCTGACATAGTTGACGATTTAGCATTTACTCAAGGTGTTTATACAACCGATGAAGAAGTATTAAATGTACTAAATATCATCCATACATTAGAACCAACTGGTGTTGGAGCTAGAAGTTTACAGGAATGCCTACTTCTGCAATTAAAACAAAAACCAAAAGAAAAAGCCGTAGCAACAGCAATCAGCATTATTGATGAAGCCTTTGATCAGTTTGCTAAAAAGCATTATAAAAAATTACTTAAGAAATTCAATATATCAGAAGAAGACTTAAAAGATGCTATTCTTGAAGTAGAAAAACTGAATCCTAAACCAGGAGGAGGCTATACCGGGAATAATAGAATTACCGAGCATGTAGTACCCGATTTTGGTATTAAAATTATTGACGGAAAACTGGAGCTTACTTTGAATGGTCGTAACGCACCTGAATTACACATTTCCAATGAATACAGCAATATGCTGAAAGGATATAAGGAAAGCAAAAATAAAACTAAATCACAAAAAGATGCAGTTCAGTTTATAAAACAAAAACTTGATGCTGCTAAATGGTTTATTGACGCAATTAAGCAACGTCAACAAACACTATTTGTAACCATGTCCGCTATTATGTATTATCAAGAAGCATTTTTACTTAGTGGTGATGAAATGGATTTAAAACCAATGATTCTTAAAGATATTGCTGATGAAATCAACATGGATATTTCTACTGTATCTAGAGTAGCAAATAGCAAATATGTTGACACTCCTTACGGAACTAAGCTCATTAAAGAATTTTTCTCTGAAGCCATGAAAAACGACAAAGGGGAAGATGTTTCTACAAGAGAAATTAAAAAAATACTAGAAACTATAGTCGATGCAGAGGACAAGAAAAAACCATTAACCGATGAAAAGCTAGCTAAGCTTCTAAAAGAAAAAGGCTATCCTATTGCAAGAAGAACTATCGCAAAATACAGAGAACAATTAGACATTCCTGTTGCTCGTTTACGAAAAAAAATATAATCTTGGATAAATTTTTAAAATCTGTTTCCTATATTTTCCACCCACTATTCCTACCTTTTTTTGGAATATGCATTTTTTATAGCTTAACCTATAATTACTATACCGGTGAATATATTCAAAGTAGAGCAATACAGTTATTCATCCTTACAATAATAATCCCTCTCTTAATATTTAGGGTTCTAAAAAAACTACAATTTGCTTCATCATTAATGCTTGAAAAGATAAAGGAACGCAGATTCCCTTACCTAATAGCTGTTGTATTGAATTTATATATTACTCAATATGTGTTTACGGAGAGCATGGATATTGAACTCCATTATTTTTTTGCAGGAATTAGCTTCACAAGTATTACATTTTTAATTTTAAGCTACCTGAATTACAAAGCTAGTTTACATACTGCCGCAATAAGCGGATTAACAATGTTCGTGATTGCATTAAGTATTCATTTTCAATTAAACTTAATCCTAGGAATTGGCTTTTTAATTTTATCTAACGGACTAATAGCTACTTCTAGACTTCATTTAAAAGCACATACTACTCTTGAATTAATTATTGGCTTTATAGCAGGTTTATCACCTCAATTCATGATGATGATGTATTGGGTTTAAACAGTCTTTCATTTGAAACTCCACATAACAATTCATAAGAATAAAACATATGACTTTATATAAGCCACTGGCGTATTAAAAAAGGTAAAACATCAATCCAAACTTAATTTCTGTAACATCGATAGCTTCTCCATTTACCATTGCCTCTTCTGAGAAAAGGCTGTTTAAACTATATGCAACATAAAAATTCCAAGTATTCCAGCCAAAACTAATATCTGCCGTTGTTCTAAATCTGTTTAAGTGATGAGTATTATTTTGTTTAAAATCACCTAAACCACCTTTATATTTTACAATACTATTAAATACATACCCAATTTTTATTCCAGTATAAACTCTCCAAAATTTATAATTTTCGGCTGTAGATGTTCGCCACCTGAACTGTAATGGTATTTCAGCAATATGTAGATTCAATTTATTCTTACTAAATCCAACTACATCTTTATTTAATATTTCATATGAGACTCCACTGTTTTCTTCTTTTACAAACAAATTATGATTGTATGAATTATTAGAATACCCTAAACCAATACCAAATGCTATATTCCGCTGTTTATTTATAGGGAAATCTCTAATAAAACCAACATGCAAACCTCCTGAAAGCCCTTGTTGAGACATACCAACGGGTTTGTTTTCTAAAAAATTATACGATATACCTACATAAAACTGATCTTCTCTATACTTAGGGTCGTCAATTTTGGCTTCCACATCCTCTACTTGAGAGAAAAGCACAAGACTATAAAGTAGCGCTATAAAACAAAATATTTTTCTCATATAAAAACGAAGATAATCATTCACAATTGTATTCACAAAAGATTAAGTATCCCTTTAAATAAACATCATAGGTCATCAGTTAAACATTTTCACATTCAATTATTATATTTGCTCTCTATTTATGTAACAAAAACCCAACTTAGGCGTCAAACCCTATAACTTTTAAAAAATTAATTAAAATTCTAATGAAGAAAAGCATTATTTATCTCGCTTCATTACTTTTACCTGTATCTATTATGGCGCAAAAAGTAACTTTTGAAGAGTATGACCTAGACAATGGTTTGCATGTAGTTCTACACCAAGACAATGCAGCCCCAGTTGTAACAACATCTGTAATGTACCATGTAGGTGCAAAAGACGAAAACCCTGAAAGAACAGGATTCGCTCACTTTTTTGAGCATTTATTATTTGAAGGTACTGAAAACATCGGGAGAGGTGAATGGATGGGCATTGTTTCTGCTAATGGTGGAAAAGTAAACGCCAACACTTCTGATGACAGAACATATTACTATGAGGTTTTCCCTTCTAACAATTTAGAGTTAGGCTTATGGATGGAATCTGAAAGAATGCTTCACCCTGTAATTGAGCAAATTGGTGTTGACACTCAAAATGAAGTTGTAAAAGAAGAAAAAAGATTACGTGTGGACAACTCCCCTTACGGAAGTTTCATGGCAGAAATCAAAAAGTTAATCTTCACTGAGCACCCATACCGTTGGGCAACCATCGGATCAATGGATCATTTAGATGCTTCTACTTTAGAAGAATTTCAAGCTTTTAACAAAAAATTCTATGTACCTAACAATGCTGTATTAGTTGTAGCTGGTGATTTAGATGTTAAGAAAACTAAAAAAATGATTAACGACTACTTTGGAAGCATCCCTAAAGGAAAAGCTGTAACTAAAGTAAACATCAAAGAAGCTCCGATAACTAAAGAAATTAAAGGAACTTATAACGACCCTAATATTCAAATCCCTGCTATTGTTTCTGCATACAGAACTCCTTCTATGAAAACTAGAGATGCTTATATTTTAAATATGGTTTCTACTGTTTTAAGTGATGGGAAAAGCTCTCGATTATACAAGAAATTAGTTGATGAGAAAAAAATGGCTTATCAGGTTGGTTCTTTTAATGTAAGCCAAGAAGACTATGGTATGTACCTAACTTACGGAATGCCTCTTGGTGATACTAAATTAGAAGATTTAGTAACAGAGATTGACGAAGAAATTGTAAAAATTCAAACAGAGTTAATTACTGAAAGAGAATTTGAAAAATTACAAAACAAATATGAAAATCAGTTTGTAAATTCTAACGCAAGTATCGAAGGTATCGCTAACTCTTTAGCTAAATATTATATGTTATATGGCGATATCAATTTAATTAACAATGAAATTGAAATTTACAAATCTATTACTAGAGAAGAAATTAGAGACATCGCTAAAAAATATTTAAATCCAAATCAAAGAGCGCTATTAGAATACCTTCCTAAAAAAGAAGAAAAGAAAAAATAAAGCACAGATGAAGACAAAAATTTTATCACTAATAGCATTAGTTTTTATGGGTATAACAACTATGCACGGGCAAATAGATAGATCAAAGCAACCAATATCAGGACCAGCTCCTAAAATCAATATTGGTAAGCCACAATCGTTCACATTATCTAACGGATTAAAAGTTATGGTTGTTGAAAACCATAAACTACCAAGAGTATCTATAAACTTAAGTTTAGATAACCCTTTAGTATTTGAAGGAGACAAAGCTGGTGTTTCAGATTTGGCTGGAGCAATGCTAGGAAAAGGATCTAAAACAATCAGTAAAGATACTTTTAACGAAGAAGTAGATTACATGGGAGCTAACCTTAATTTAGGTGCTAACGGAGGATTTACTAGTGGATTATCAAAGTATTTTAATCGTTTGGTTACTTTAATGGCTGATGCAGCAATTAATCCAAATTTTACACAAGAAGAGTTTGACAAGGAAAAAACAAAAAGCTTAGAAGGTATTAAAAATGAAGAGAAGAATATAAAATCAATCTCAGACAGAGTAAAATATTTTTTAGCCTATGGTAAGAATCATCCTTATGGAGAATATATTTCTAAAGAAACTATTACTAATGTTACTTTAGCTGATGTTAATGAGTTTTACCAAAACTACTTTGTTCCTGATAATGCATACTTAGTTATTATCGGAGATGTAAAATATAAAGATGTAAAAAAAGTAGTTACTGAAAACTTTAGTAACTGGAGAAAAGGCTTAGCACCAGCAATCTCTGTACCTACTGTTAAAAACGTTCAGTTTACGCAAGTAAACTTTGTAGACATGCCTGATGCAGTACAATCTGAAATTGCAGTTGTAAACACTGTTAATCTTAAAATGAACGATACTGATTATCACGCTGCTTTAATAGCAAACAAAATTTTAGGAGGTGGTAGTTTAGAAAGTATGCTAAATCAAAATTTGAGGGAAGCTAATGGGTGGACTTATGGAGCAGGTTCTTCATTAAGACCTAATAAAAATACTCAAACATTATTTTCTGCTTCTGCAAGTGTTAGAAATACTGTTACTGATAGTGCTGTAGTTGAATTTTTAAATGAAATAAACAATATCAGAACTAAAGATATCTCTATAAAAAAATTAAAAGACATCAAGGCAGAATATTTAGGTGCATTTGTTTTAGCAATGGAAAAGCCTCAAACTATTTCTCGTTATGCTTTAAACATTGAAACAAACAAGTTACCAGCAGATTATTACGAAACTTTCTTAAAGAAAATTAATGCAGTTACAATTGCTGATGTAAAAAGAGTTGCAAACAAATATTTCTTAGCCGATAACTCTAGAATTGTTATCGCTGGTAAAGGAAGTGATGTTGTAGAAAGTTTAGAAAAGTTAACGCATAACGGTAAAAAAATACCTGTTAAGTATTTTGATAAGTATGGTAATTCAACTGAAAAGCCAGTATTTTCTAAGCCATTACCTAAAGGAGTTACTGCTCAGTCAGTAATTGACACTTATTTTAAAGCTATTGGCGGTAAAGATGCTGTCTCGAAAGTTAAAACATTAGTTTTTTCTGGAGATATGAATGCTATGGGGCAAGTTATGGGGATTCAAATGAAAAAGATGACTCCTAACAAAAACGCCATGGAAGTAACTCACCCACAAGCTGGAGTAGTGATGAAACAAGTTTTTGATGGAGAAGCAGGTTACACTGCACAAATGGGTCAAAAACAACCTATGTCTGCAGAGGATGTTGCTGAATCTAAAAGTAAGAACGTAATGTTTAATGAATTATCTCTAAACATGTCTAAAGTTACTTTAGAAAGCATGACTTCTATAAACGGAGAAGATGCATACAAATTAAAAGTCACTGGGTCTGGAGAGCCAGAATTTAGATATTACAATGCTAAATCGGGTTATTTAGTTAAATCTGAAACTACAAAAGAAGCTCAGGGTCAGAAAATAAGTATTTCTACTGAATACGGAAATTATACGCCAACTAGCGGTATTCAATTCCCTTTTAGTATGACTACAAAACAAGGTCCTCAAACATTTGGAATGATTATTAAAAAAGCAACAGTTAACGAAGATGTTACTGAAGCTGACTTTAAATAATATTTCTTAAGAGAATACCTTTCTTATTAGAAAAAAAGCTGAAACGTTAGTTTCAGCTTTTTTTATGCTTTAAATATACTTAATAACAATATACTCGGCACAAGCAAACGAGAAATGAATTGAATAATAACAATATTTATCAAAGCAAGTCTTAGTTCATCAAACCCACTGGTGGGGTTAATTTTTTCGATTAGCTAAAAACACACCTAATAAAATAATACCTGTTGCTAATATCTGTACTATGTTTAATTTCTCTCCATCTAACATACCCCATATTAACGCAACAACTGGGATAGTATACGTCACCGATGAAGAAAATATGGGAGTCGAAATTTGAACCAATCTATTAAACATAACTTTAGCTATACCCGTTCCAAAAATCGCTAGCAACACCAAATACAACATTGATGATTGCACAATATCCGAAGTAATCACTTCAGTTTTAAAGAAACCTGTGCATATTAACACTATTAAAGCAGGGATAGTTATTACAGCAAAATTCCCTACAGCTATACTCATAGCATTCAAATCCTGAAGATATGTTTTTATAATACTTACATTAAACGCATAACAAACAGATGCTATTAACACAAAAATACTAAACCAATAATTCTGATCTGGATTAAGATTTGACCCACTAACAATCAACATTAACGTCCCCAACAAACCTATCACAACTCCTAATAACTGATTTTTGTTAAATGACATTTTAAAAAAGAAAAAACCAAATATCAATGTATTCAATGGCGTTAGTGAATTTAATATTGATGCTATTGAACTATCTATTTCAGTTTCCGCTAAAGCAAACATATATACTGGAATAAAAGTACCTAGTAATGCTGAAATAAAAACCGGTTTATAATGTCGCTTTTCAATTTTACTAATGCTTTTAAACCCTACAAGAAATAAAAATATTGCTGTAAAAATAATTCGCAATGAACCTAATTGATATGCTGACAAACCTATCAATCCTTTTTTTATTAAAATAAACGAACTTCCCCAAATAACAGAAAGAATCACCAAAAAAAGCCACTTTAGTTTTTTATTATCCATCCTGCAAAAATGAAAAATATAACACAATAATCAGTTGCTTTTCTTAAATTTGTAAAACAAACACTTTTAATATACTTAAGATGAAAACATTAAAATATGTAGCTATTGCATTTGCTTTTTTAGCTACCATTTCTTGTAAAAAAGAACAAAAAGAAGCTGAAGTTGTTGCTATTGACACTATAGAAGAAGTAAAAAAATCAACTATTTCTGAAAATGCTACATTAGCAAAAGTTGAGTTTAATATTGATGGAATGACTTGTGCTATAGGATGCGCAGCTAAAATTGAAAAGAGTTTAGGGAAAATGGATGGTGTTAAAAGTGCCACTGTTAACTTTGAAAGTAAAACCGCTGTTGTTGAATATGACGTTGATCAAGTAACTACAGACCTATTAACCAAACGTGTTGTAGCGAATGGTGACCAGTTTAAAGTCTCTAACTTTCAAACAGCTACCAATAAAGGATGTAAGGCAGACTGTACAAAAGCATGCTGCGCAAAAGACGCTAAAAAATGTGTCGTAAAATGTAGTGCTGATTGCACAAAAGCTGACTGTGCTAAATGCGCAGCTAAAACTGCTGAATGTAAAGCTAAATGTGCTGCTAAAAAATTAGCAGGAAAAACTTGCTCAGCTAAAGATGGAAAAAAATGCACCATGAAATGTAGTGCTGATTGCACAAAAGCTGACTGTGCTAAGTGCGCTGCTAAAACTGCTGAATGTAAAGCTAAATGTGCTGCTAAAAAACTAGAAGGAAAGACTTGTAAACCAGGATGTGAAAAAGCTTGTTGTAAAGCAAAAGCATAACTAATAATTCTCGAGATTAGGGAAAACAAAAAGAGCATCTATTTAAAATAGATGCTCTTTTTGTATGTTAATATTTCATTCTTAAGTGGAAACTTGCTTTTCGCTAATATTTCTTGACACTTTAAACTTCTGCATAAACGTTAAGGATAAAATCACCGAAGAACTAACTCCTTCAATAGCTAATATCAATAATAATATTTCAGGACCACCTGCTCCGGCTAAATACTCCATTAACAACTCCGCAAATGGAGGTTCTATATGAAATAAATATACCCCCATAAAACAAACAAAAATAATGGTTGCAATAGCTCCAGTTAAAATACCAGTACCAAAGCCTGAAAAATATTCAAAACTATCTTTCTCAATACTTTTCTTCTTTTTAATTACTGAATAAATTCCATACGCTACTATAACTCCGTTTACAATCCTTAACCAGTGATTATCATGGAGTCCTACAAGTCTAATTAATAAAAAATAAGCAATTAGTGCTACAGCTATTAGTAACCCATATTTAATATAAAGTGTATTTGATTTCATAATGCAACGTATTGATTATCAGTATTAATTTACGAAAAATTAACGACTTTTTAGGCAACACCTAATTATTAAATTTCAACTATAATTTTAAAATGAAATTATAAACGCAAAAAACCCAGCGCTATGCGCTGGGTTTTTAACTATTTATATTTGGATATTTTATTGATATTACCCTTCGCAACTTGTGCACTCTTTCTTTTGTTTGAATTTCTGAGCAGCATTCATGCTGTGTTGGTAGTACATTGATTTTATACCCAATTTCCAAGCAGTCATATATAAATTATTCAAGTCCTTTGTTGGCATATCAGGATGCACCATAACATTAATAGATTGTCCTTGATCAATATGATTTTGCCTGTTTGCGGCTTGATATATAACCGTCATTTGATCAATTTCCGGATATGTTTTAAACACCTCTCTTTCATGATCAGTAAGGAATTCTAAATGCTGTACAGATCCGTCATAATCACGGATGCTTCTCCATACTTCACCAGTATTTTGACCTTTTTCTTCCAACAACTGAACTAAAAACGGATTTTTAATTGTTGTTTTTATCTTAGCAATATCCTTCACATAACTATTAGACCATATTGGCTCAATTCCTTGAGATACTTGCCCTAAAATAAATGCTGAAGATGTTGTTGGAGCTACTGCATTTAAAGTTGTATTTCTACGTCCATATCCTTTTAAAACTTCAGGTTCACCATATAATGTAGCTAACTCTTCAGAAGCTTTATATGATTTATCTTTTATTGCTTTAAAGATTTCAGAATTTAAATTAAATGCTTCTTGACTATCAAAAGGTAACATTTTTGATTGCAATAATGAATGCCATCCTAAAGCACCTAATCCTAATGCTCTGTTTTCTTTTGCGAAAGTATACGCTTTTTCCATGAAGTCAAACGTAAGTCTATCATCACGTTCATCAGAATCTCTAAAGTCTTCTAACTTCGTAATAAACTCTTCCATTACCGCATCCAAAAAGTACGTTAACGTTTCTACAGCGTCAGTATCTTTCCACTTATCATAATGCAATAAATTTATAGAAGATAAACAACATACAAATGACCATTTTTCATTTGATGGCAACATAATTTCTGTACAAAGATTACTTGCATAAATTTCCAAGTTTTTATCTTTATAAACGTCTGCTGCATTGTTATTTACGTTGTCTCTAAACAATATATATGGATAACCAACTTCTGATCTAGATTGTAATACTTTTGCCCAAATTGTTCTTTTAGCAACATCACCATCTCTCATTTCTTCCATCCACTTGTCGCTCACGGTAACACCATGCGTCAACTCTTGTATAGGATTTCCTTCAGAACCAATTTCTAAAAACTCCATTACATCTGGATGATCGATAGGTAAGTAAGGTGCAAAACGACCTCTTCTTACAGAACCTTGACTAACTACATCAACCATTTTTTCAAACAATTGCATAATATGTACAGCTCCAGAAGATTTCCCGTTATTTTTAACTGGTGCTCCTCTGTGACGTAATTTACCAAAATAACCAGATGTTCCTCCACCTAATTTTGACATCATACCCACTTCTGACTGAGTGAATAAAATATCCCCCATATCATCAGCTATATGTGAACCGAAACAGCTAATTGGCAATCCTCTTTTTTTACCGAAGTTTGACCAAACTGGTGACGCTAAAGAGTAATACCCTTCTGCCATATAACCATAGAACTTATCTGCAAAACCATCTATTTTCAAGATTTTTTCTGCATTTTCAGCGATCTCTCTTATTCTTCCTTCTGGAGTTGCCCCATCAGTAAGATATCCTGATTCTAAAAACTTACGACTATTTTCCGTTAACCATTTAATTTCAGGCTGACGATTTGACTTTTCAGCTTGTAAAGCTGCTTTTCTTGCTTCCATCAATTTATCTTGTTCAGTTGATGTTTGACTTTGATTCTGTGTGGTTAGTACGTCTTTGTTCATAATTTAAAATAGGTCGTCACTGGTTATACTTTTACTTCTTTTGGTGTAAGCGATAGATCTTTTTACGAAGAAATCCCCGTGTTTAGTCCCAATAATCTCATCGTCAAACCATTCTGTTTCCGCTAATAACTTTTCATCTACTTCGAAAACTTTTCCGATATTGATACTTTCTAATGAATTATTAAAACGGTTTTTTATAAACTCATTTATTACTGCTTTTGGCAAGAAATCTAATTCTCCTTCTTCAAAAATCCAGTCAATAATTTTACTTTCAGATTCATATGCTTCTCTACATAATTCTTGAGTTAATAACTCATATTCTTTATTAAACCAAGTTGGGTTTTCTGCTTTTATAATTTTAATAACATCTATACCAAAATCACCGTGTATTTGCTCCTCTTTAGAAGTTGCTTCTACTACATTAGAAATCCCCTTTAGTACGTTTTTATGTTTATTAAATGCCATTATTATCAGAAACTGAGAAAACAACGATACATGTTCTATAAACAACGAAAACAGTAATATTGACTCTGCAAACTCTTTATTGTCTTCACTTTTAGCATTTTTAACAGCGGTTTCTAAATAATGAACACGCCTCATAATTACAGGCTTCTTTTTTAAGTTTTTAAACTCATTATTTAAACCTAATATCTCCAACAAGTGAGAATAAGCATCATGATGACGCACTTCACTTTCTGCAAATGTTGCTCCTACAGAACCAATTTCTGGTTTAGGCATTTTATTATAAATATCTCCCCAAAAAGTTTTAACAGCAACTTCTATTTGGGAAATAGCCAACATCGTATTTTTTATTGCACTACGTTCAGCATCATTTAAACCTGTTTTGAAATCCTGAATATCACTAGTGTAATTAAATTCTGTATGAATCCAATAAGAGTGTCTAATCGCATCTACATACTCATTAAGTTGCGGATACTCATAAGGCTTTAAATTAATTCGCTTCTCAAAAATATTTGTCTCTCTGTTTCTTGCTTGCTCATTTCTATATAAAATGTACGCTTTTGCAACATGAGGGAAGGCACTATGCATTAACTCATCTTCAACAATATCTTGAACTTGCTCTACTGTTGGAATATAATTAACATGATTTTCCTTTCTTTCTAAAAGTGATTTTAACACATTTTGAGAAATCATTTCTGCATCAGCTCTAGTACCATTATCAACAGATATCATTGCTTTTTCTATTGCATTTGTGATTTTGTTTAAAACAAACTCACTCGTCTCATAATCTCTTTTTATTATTTGTGTAATTTCCATAGTTATTTCACTAAAAAAGTCTATCAATTAATGAACAATATGATGTATATCATTCAGTATTTATTTATTCCTAAAACAAGGTTATATTATTCTTTTTTTATTTGGGCGCAAAAAAAGTAATGTTCATTTTCTATAATTGTAGGGATTTTTAACTGTATTTCCCTCACCTTATAAAAACATAAAATCTAATTTGTTTTCTGTTATACAAATATTCAAAATTGGATTAGATATTTAGCAAAAAAACAACAGAGCTTTTCAACAAGTTTTCAACAATATTGGTAACACCTTGTGTTTATTGATGTTAACAAGTGTTAACAGCTAACTTACTCATAAACAACGGGTTAAATATACCGTTTATCGATGACAAGTGATAAAACAAGGAGTTTTAAGACTGTTAGCAAAAGTTATTTTGTGTGTCCTTTGGCTGCTTTTTCTAATTCAGCATACCAGCTTTCTCCAAACTTACGTATTAATGGTTCTTTTAGAAATTTATATGTTGGAACCTTTAACTCTGCCCCTAAAGTGCATGCATCATCACAAATTGACCAACTATGATAATTAACTGCCGAGAACGAACTATAATTCTGTACTCTTACAGGATATAAGTGACATGATATTGGTTTTTTCCAATCTATTTCACCTGCAATATGTGCTGCTTCAATACCACACAAAGTAGTTTTATCATCTCCAAAAATAACATATGCACATTCGGCATTATTTACTAGAGGTGTTTCTAGATCTCCAAAATCCGTAGTAATAGAAGTTCCTTGCTGCTCAATTGCCTCAATCCCTTCTTTCCTTAAAAAAGGTTTTACTTTGGGGTAAATTTCTTTTAATATTTCAACCTCATCTTTTTCTAAAGGAGCTCCAGCATCTCCAGAAATACAACATTCGCCTTTGCATGCACTTAAATTACATACAAAGTCTTTTTCAATAACATCCTCAGAAACAATCGTTTTTCCTAATTGAAACATCTCAACATCCTCTTTTTAGTATCTTTACGCCACAAAAGTAATTCTTTTAGTGGTTTTATAAGACTAGAATTAATTTTAAAGTATAATTTTGCATAAAAATTATTCCTATGAATATAGATATTCTTGAAATCGCAAAAGCAAGTATGATACTATTTGCTGTTATTGACATTATAGGTTCTCTACCAGTAGTTGTAAAACTTAAAGCTAATGCTGGAGGAAGTATTGAAAGTGGAAAAGCATCCATAGTTGCTGGAAGTATTATGATCTTATTTCTTTTTTTAGGAGAAAAAATATTACAATTTATTGGTATTGATGCTGCATCTTTCGGTATAGCAGGTGCATTTATCCTTTTCTTTATGGCTTTAGAAATGGTTTTAGGAATCAATCTTTTTAAAGAAGATGAAAATACAGCTAAAACAGCCTCAATCGTACCGCTTGCCTTTCCTATGATTGCAGGAGCAGGTAGTATGACCTCAATTTTATCACTTAGGGCTGAATATGAATCCGTAAATATTGTTATTGCCATCATACTGAATATCGCTTTCGTTTTTCTAGTATTGAAAATGAGTGGTTGGTTTGAAAATAAATTAGGTAAAAGTGGTATTGCAATAATCGAAAAGGTATTTGGGATTATCCTATTAGCGATTGCTGTAAAATTATTCACCTCAGGTATAAAAGGGATTTTTTATTAAAATAAACAACATGAAAACAGTAAGTATTGTATTAAGTATCATAGCCATTGGTTTAATTGTTTTTAATATCACAAATATTGATTTCAACAATCCTTTTCAAGGAGAAGGCACTATTGCTTTAATTGAAATTTTAGCAGCAGTAATCGCTTTGTTAATCTTAGCTATTTTTACAGTTTCTAAACGTATTGAAAAAAAGATAGGTTAAAATAATGTTTGACACATTAATCATCGGTGGTGGTGCCTCAGGAATGTCATGCGCTTTAATTATCGGCTCTGCATTGAACAAAACTTTTGCAGAACACAAGAAAGCAGGACTCATTGTTCATCAAAAAACATCACACCTACAATTAGCTTTATTCAATAATGTACTTGGTTTAACCCCTGGGACTCTAGGAGAAGATATTCTTGAAAGTGGTAAGAGACAACTTAACGATTTATACCCTAAACTTACTCAAATTGAAAATGAGAAAGTTTATGAAATAATAGACTGTGAATCTTATTTTGAAGTACTTACAAACAAAAAAAAGCACACTGCAAGATCAATAGTCGTAGCAACTGGATACACTAGTCCTTTTACCATTAAAGGATTAGAAAACTATCTTATACCTCATCAAATGGCTAAGCCAGAAAAAAATAGAGTACAGTTAAAAAACGTACTTCATCTGGTTAAACCCAATTTGTTTGTAGCTGGATCACTTGCTGGCTGGAGAAGTCAATTTTCAATAGCATGTGGAAGCGGCGCTCAGGTAGCCACCGACATACTTACCTTATGGAACAATGGCGAACACACAAAAGTTCACGACAAAAAATAAAACAGCTTTTCCCTAGAATCAAATCTTCAAAATAATATCAATTGCCATAAATTAAAAAAACCGAGCTCTTCAGCTCGGTTTTTAATCAGTGGTTTTACTTAATACGAAAAAAAACTTTTTCTTATATGGGTCAAATATAACATTAAATCTTTAACACATGTTAAGTTTTTTTGATTTTTTTTACAACTTTATTTTTGAAGTAATTCTTTTACTTTTTGAATCATCGTATCATCCTCATCCTTTATTTGATACGCTATATTTTCATCAAACAATTGCGAAGCTATTTCTGCTTTTACTGCCCTTTTAATCTGCTCGTCATAGTCAAATGTATTAATTGACCATTGCCCTCTTACAAAAGCTCTAACATTGTCTTTAAACTCTAACACAACCTCGTCAGATACAACATGTTTATCAAGTAAATCTTCTTTAGTTAAACCATTATAATACTTCCTCTCTTTTTCCAACATGAGAAACACAAAATTACTAATCAAATTAGAGTTTATTGCATAGTAAACTTTTTCGTATTCTTCATTCGCTTCAATAGGGACAAAAACATCAGGTATGATTCCTCCACCACCGTAAACCACTTTTCCTTTTGGAGTAGTGAATTTTAAAGAATCAGCAACCTCTATTTGTGTAGAATCTGTTAATTCCCCAGAAATATATCTTTTCCTATATTCATCATAATAATCCTGGTCGTTCTTTGAAGTATATGGTTTTTGAATTGACCTTCCGGTTGGCGTATAATATCTTGACACTGTTAAACGAACAGCACTACCGTCACCTAATTGCATTTCTCTTTGCACCAATCCTTTTCCAAATGATCGTCTTCCAACTATTGTTCCTTTATCGTTATCCTGTAACGCCCCTGCAATAATTTCACTTGCAGATGCTGATTCCTCATCCTGCAATACAAACACTTCTCCTTTTTCGAAACCCCCTTTTTCGGTAGCAAAGAATTTTTGCACTTCTCCTTTTTTGTTTTTTGTAAACAAGATTAATTTATCATCTTCTAAAAACTCATCAACTATTTGTTGTGCTCTATCTAAAAAACCTCCTGGGTTACCTCTTAAGTCCAAAACAAGACTCGTCATACCTTCAGATATTAGTTTGTTTAACTCAGTTTTAAACTCCCTATAAGTTGTTTCTGCGAAACGATTTATTTTTATATATCCTAGATCATTTTCAATCATATAAGCAATAGGAACACTTTTTATAGGGACTAGCCCACGTGTAACAATAATTGAAAACTTTTTATTTTCTGATGCTCTATATACTACTAATTCTACCTTTGAATCAATTTCTCCTTTAAGCGTTTTAATTACTTTTTTATTAGTTATTCCAGCCCCAAACAAGGTATCCTTATCAGCAATTAAAATTTTATCCCCAGCTTGAATCCCAACTTTTTCACTCGGACCACCAGCTATGATTTTTATTACTGAAATCGTATCTTTTTTCACATAAAATGAGACTCCAATACCTACAAACTCACCATTCATAGACTCGGTAATAGATGATAAATTTTTCTTTGGTATATAAACCGAATGAGGATCTAGATTTCCTAATATTTTATTTACCGTTACATCAACAATACTATCTGTATTTACATCATCAACATACTCATTATCTATATAATCAATTAGCTTACTTAATTTCTGCTTTTTAGAAGACTCTACAAATAAATCTGCTCCTGTATCAAAATGAAACAAACCACCTCCCCAAAAACCAACGGCTAGGGTTAATCCAATAATTAATGGTAGATATTTCTTTTTATACTTCATCTTAATTTATCTTTCTGTTTTATCATTTCAAAAGCTACACTTCATAATTTATAGCTACAAGTACATTAATATAATAAACTACACTCTTTTGGCATAGTTATTTTTTTATCAATCTTAGTATACCGAAGAAGTTTTTCTGAACTATGATCTTCATTTAAACCATTAATATGTTTTTTCTCTATAAATATTCCATAAGGTAAATTTCCTTCTAATTTCCATTCCTCATACGCCAGTGAACGAAATAAAATAGGCATATGAAAACTTGTAGATTTGTCTACTATATAAAGATTTGCACCAGCTGATTTACGTGTTTTATTTTTAAAATTACAATTAGGCCTTAATTTATAGACAGCACATTCTTTTTTATTGATCAATGTATCCTTTAATAAAAAATAATCATATTTTTTATTACTGTAATTCTTAATACCCCTATGTCTAATGGCTTTATCATATCCAATATTTATAAATTCTGCTTTATAAAAATCCGATTTTAACACCCTTACGTCAGCGTAAATTTTATCATAATCTACAAATACTAGCTTAAACTTCAAATTATCGATTGATGTTAGTTCTGCATAATAACTATTATCTTTAGAATTCGTTAAATACATCCTTTTACTTTTTATAGAATCTTCTTTATAAAAAGTTTTTTCATACTCAAGAAAGTAATCAAAAGTATACATTTTTTGAGCTGAGCAATTTGCAACAAATAGAATAAATAGTAACGTAATTAATTTCATCTTATTTTTATTCTCTTAAACAACCTTCTTTTAATTCTCAACACTAAAAGAATCATCTTGTAATTGGATTACCTCAATTCCAGCTTTTTCCAAAAACTTTATTCCTGAGTCATCCTTATACCCTTCTTTATACACTACTCTTTTTATTCCAGATTGATGCACTAATTTACTGCACTCTTTACACGGAGACAATGTTATATACAAAGTAGAACCTTCACAGGATTGCGTTGAAGCTGCAACTTTTAAAATAGCATTAGCTTCCGCATGTAACACATACCATTTGGTATACCCTTCCTCGTCTTCACAATAATTATCAAATCCTGTTGGCGATCCGTTATATCCGTCAGAAATAATCATCCTATCTTTTACAATAATTGCACCTACTTGTTTTCTGATACAATGAGATAGTTTTCCCCACTCACTTGCCATTCTTAAATAGGCCTTATCATATCGCAATTGCTTAATTTCTGACATTACTTGTATGTTATATTACTAAACTACTAATTAATAAATATTGTTTGTTTAAGGTTATGTTAAAATCACCTAGATAATAACATAGGTATCACTAAACCCAATGTAATTGACGACAATACCAACACCCAGTCCTTTTTTGATATATTTAATATGCTTTGTGCCACACTACTCAACAACAGCACCACTACAACTATTATTATCTGAGCAACTTCAACCCCTAAAGCAAATTCTATTAGTGGTATAAATTTATAATCAGTATTACCAACAATCATTTTAAAGTAATTAGAAAATCCTAATCCGTGAATAACTCCAAAAAGCAAGGTGATAAAAAACATCAAGCCAATTTTTGTGTTATGAATTATTTTACCGGATGTAATTATATTAAATAATGCGGTGATAGCAATTGTTACTGGAATAATAAATTCGACCAAATCACTATTTACAGAAACAAGTTTATAACTTGATAATATCAATGATACTGAATGCCCAACGGTAAAAACAGTTACCAAAAACAATACTTTTTTCCAATTCGAAAACAGATACGGAGCAGCTAATACTACCAAAAAAAGCACATGATCATACCCATTTATATCCAACACATGAGTTAATCCTAATTCAAAAAAAAGTTTCAGTTGTTCCATAACTCAAAACTACATAAAAAAAGCGACCTTTCAGATCGCTTCTATTTCAATTTAACCTACCCTATTATTAATCCCTATTACTAGACAAATATCTCCCAATAAAATAGACCAATGTTGACAACGCTCCTATTGCAGCGACTAAATAGGTTCTTGCAGCCCATTTTAAAGCATCTTTTGCGCCAGCATGCTCTTCCCTAGTCAACATGTTTTTATTTTCCAACCAAGCCAACGCTCTATTACTCGCATCATATTCAACAGGTAAAGTAATCACACTAAATAACGCCATTACTCCATAAATAGCAATTCCAGCAAGCATAACCATTTGCCCCATTGCAGAACTAAACGACAAGGCTATACCTCCCATAATCACCCATTGTGACAACCCAGAGGCTACATTTACAATAGGTACAATTTTTGAGCGCATTGTTAACCATGAATACGCTGTTGCATGTTGCACAGCATGACCACATTCATGAGCCGCAACTGCAGCTGCAGACGCATTTCGTTGATTATACACCACCTCACTTAAGTTAACTGTTTTATCTCTTGGGTTATAGTGATCGGTTAATCTCCCCGGTGTTGAAATTACTTTTACATCAGAAATACCATGATCTTTAAGCATTTTTTCTGCTATTTCAGCCCCGGACATTCCGTTCCTTAAATGCAATCCAGAATACTTCTTAAATTTATTTTGTAATCGTTTGCTTACTAAAGAACTTAGTAAAGCTATTGCTCCTGCAATAATATAATATCCCAACATAATTTTCGCCTTTTTGTAAAGTTACAAAAGTTTAAGAACAAAAATCTAGCCAATATTTTTGAAGTGCTTATAGGTGACAACTAATCCTTCCAAACTACACTCTCCATCAATACCTGAATGTCTTTTTTAAGATATAATGCTGCAGGTAAAATAGAATCGTAATTAGGTTTTACGTTAAAGTACGCCGCTCCCCTTAAGAAATGTTTTTTATTATCTGTAATATAAAATTGTACTGGCGAAGCTGCGTCTCCCTCTATCTCATATACCATTCCGTACCTATCATGAGTTTCATCCTCAAAAGGATAAGTTCCGATACTTTCTGCTTTTTGAGCATGAGACTGAGTTAAATCCTGAGCTTCTTTTAATGACTTAGTCAACAACTCATCATCAACACCTATATATGTGATATGTATTTTTCCATTTAAACGTGGATAACTTAAATTCATACCACAGTAATTTCCACCACCTCTTGGCTTCTCAATTTCAGTAATCGAATTGATTTCAAAAGTAAAAGGACAATCAGACAAATACTCCTTATAAATGGCTTCAGGATATTCTAATTTCAAATATCCTTTTGGCTTAGGCGTAGGATCTTCTTTACATGATCCTAAAATCAATATTCCAAAAACCAATACTATGATTATTAATTGTCTGATATACTATTATTTTAAAATTAAACATTCACACAGAGGTAAAAGTATGATTTAGAATGACGATTTAAACTGTTCTAAGAAACGAACATCGTTTTCATAAAACATTCTAATATCACCAATTTGATGTAACAACATCGCTATTCGCTCAATTCCTACTCCAAATGCAAACCCTGAATATTCTTTAGGATCTATACCGCAATTAATTAATACGTTTGGATCTACCATTCCGCATCCACCAATCTCCAACCAACCGGTTCCTTTTGTAATTCTATAATCAGTTTCCGTTTTTAATCCCCAGTAAATATCTACTTCTGCACTTGGCTCAGTAAATGGGAAATATGACGGACGTAAACGTATTTTAGATTTCCCGAACATTTCTTTTGTAAAGTACAACAAGGTCTGTTTTAAGTCAGCAAATGAAACATCTTTATCAATATACAATCCTTCTACTTGATGAAATATACAGTGAGATCTAGAAGAAATAGCTTCATTTCTAAATACTCTACCCGGAGATATCGTACGAATTGGCGGTTTATTATTTTCCATATAACGAACCTGAACAGAACTTGTATGTGTTCTTAATAAAATATCAGGATCTGTTTGTATGAAAAATGTATCCTGCATGTCTCTAGCTGGATGATATTCTGGTAAGTTTAATGCTGTAAAATTATGCCAGTCATCTTCAATTTCTGGACCTTCAGAAACATTAAACCCAATATTTGAAAAGATATCTATGATTTGATTTTTAACTAAAGAAACAGGATGTCTTGATCCTATAGAAACAGGTTCCGCTGGGCGAGACAAATCACCATAACCACCTTTTACTTCTTCTTTAGCTTCTAATTCTTCCTTTAAGGAGTTTACTTTATCTTGGGCTGTAGCCTTCAACTTGTTTATAGCCTGACCAAATTCTTTTTTCTGATCATTTGCTACATTTTTGAATTCAGCAAAAAAATCGTTTAGCACTCCTTTTTTACCTAAGTATTTAATTCTAACCGCTTCTACCTCTTCTTTTGTTTGCGCTTTAAACTCTTCAGCTTCTCCAATAATTTCCTTAATCTTATCTATCATCGTGCTCGTTTTTGCGAAATGCAAATTTACAACTAAAAATTCTTTATGCTATTATTTCCTTTTCTAAAAAATACCCCACAACAGCTTCTTTCATTAAAACAGTTTGCTCTCCTGCTTTTAGCGTAGGCAAAGCTTCTAACGTTTTATAATGTGGCCAACCATCATCATCAAAAAATTCAAATTCATAGTAACCATAAGGTTCTAACAACCTACAAATAGCTATGTGAATTAAATCTACCTTATCGTCTTTTTTGAATTTCCTATCTAACTGACCTAACTCCTGTACACCAATTAAATAGATGATGCTATCCAAATCAAGCGGATCACCATCAGCAAATTGATCAGACAATACCTTAACTACATTATCCCAACGCTCTTTTAATTCCTCGTCTCTTGCCATATCATTAAATAATTAAGTCGCAAAAATAAGGAGTTTTTAACAACTTCTACTGTTTTTATAAAATGATACTATTTTGGTAAGGTAATTTTTAATTGCTTAATTCGTTTTCTATCCAACGATTCTATTGTGAAGACATGCTTATGAAAGGTTATTTTCTCGTTTTTTTTAGGAAAAGAACCTGAAATTTCTAAAACAAAACCAGCTATTGTTTCTGCTTCTCCTTTATTAGACTCGAACAATTCCACATCCAAACCTGCAACTCTGTAAATGTCTTTTAATGAAGTTTTTCCTTCGAAAACATAATTGAAATCATCTAATTTTGAATATATAAGACTTTCATCATCAAACTCATCATTAATATCTCCTATGATTTCTTCAACAATATCTTCTAACGAAACCACACCTGAAGTACCTCCATACTCATCAACAACTATTGCTAAATGGACTTTTTTCTCTTGAAATTCCTTTAACAAATCATCTAATTTTTTATTTTCTGGGACAAAAAACGGCTCTCTAACTAGTTCTTGCCAATTTACAGTTACCTCTTCTAAATACGGCAGCAAATCTTTTACATATAATACTCCGGTTATTTTATCTAAGCTTTCTTCATAAACAGGAATCCTTGAATATCCTGCTTTAGTAATTTGTTTTATTATTTCAGAAAAAGATGTAGCAATATCCAAAGCAAAAATATCCATCCTAGATCGCATTACTTGCTTTGTATCTGTATTTCCAAAAGAAACTATCCCTCTAAGTATTTTTTGCTCTTCATCAGTTGTTGCTTCCTCAGATGTTAACTCTAAAGCTTGTGACAATTTACTAATACTAATTTCAGACTTTGTTTTTGATAATTTATTCTCTAAAAAAATAGTTCCTATTTGCATAGGAACACTAAAAACACTCAATAAATTTTGCATTATCCCAATTGGCTTTGCCATGAAGCTGGAGAACTTTTCGTTATTCCTACTAGCATATACCTTAGGTAGTATTTCACCGAAAAGTAAAATTAAAAATGTAACTACTAATACCTCAATTACAAATCTTATTTCTTCTGACAGATCCTTAAGTAACATACTACTTAAAGATGCAAATAATAGAACTATCGCAATATTAATAAAATTATTAGCAACCAATATAGTCGCTAACAAACGTTTAGGGTTAGATAATAGTTTAGCTACTAATTTCCTCTTCTTAAATGTTTCTGACTCAACATCCAACTGCGTCTGTTTTAAAGAAAAAAATGCAACTTCAGATCCAGAAATTAATGCTGAAAAAAATAATAAAATAATAAGTGTTACTATACTAATTAATGAGCTGCTGCTAAGTAATGTAGTAAAAAACGGAATACTGGGGTCCAATATAAAATTTGTTTTAGTTAAGTATTAAAATGGTAAATCATCATTATCATCTGAAGCAGATTGTTGTGGCGGCTGTTGTTGCACAGCAGGATCTTGCCCTACATTTGAAGCCTGTTGTTGCCCTGCTCCGTCGGATTTTGGTGATAAGAATGTAAAATCTTGTACCTGAATTTCAGTAGAATATCTCGTGTTTCCATCTTCACCTTGCCATTGCCTTGATTTTATACGTCCTTCAACGTATATTTTATCTCCTTTTTTAAGGTATTTTTCACAAATTTCTGCAGCTTTATTACGTACTACAATATTATGCCATTCTGTATTGGTAACTCGCTCACCAGTTTGCTTACTAGTGTAAGTTTCACTTGTCGCTATCGGAAATCTCCCCACACTATTACCTCCTTCAAAATACTGCATTTTAACTTCATCTCCTAAATTCCCTATTAACATTACTTTGTTTAAAGTGCTCATATTATAATTTGTCTTTATATCAAAAATAGTGAATTTTTAATTCATTTAAAACGAGAACTCATTAATAAAGTTTGCAATCAAAACTGGAACGGGGTATTTTTCAATTTCTGAAACCGGAATTACCTGTTGTACTTCCTCATGAGCAACTGCAATCCAGAACCTGGTATATATGTGTTGATGTGACAATTTATGCACTATTTCTTTTTCATTATACATACTCAACTCAAAAGGCTCAGTCAACAACTCCTTTTCCATAATTTTCTCTAATAACTCGTCAAATTCAACGGTTTCATCTGTTTCAACCAAAGGAAACTCATACAAATTAGCCCAAATTCCTTTCTCTGGCCTTTTATTTAATCGAGTTGATTCATTATTAATAATGGGGACAATATAATTAAAGTAG
>JAWUYQ010000067.1:0-7214 GCA_034110725.1 Flavobacteriaceae bacterium | reverse complement strand
CTAAATCAATACCTTGTTCTTGATAGAATTTCGCTTTTTCTTGAATGATGTCTTTTTCATCTGGAATAATGATATAATCTGAAATAGCAACATCACTTTCTTCTAATTTCTTGATGATTGCTTTTCCGGCTTTATCTTCTTTTTGACCTGCAGAAATTGTATCAGAACATACAATAACGGCTGCAGTGATATCTTTTCTGTATTTGTCTTTAAAGTCAGATTTTCCACCTTTTTTATTTAACAATTTTATATGATGAATCTCAACACCTTTATCAATAGGTTTAAGCATGTCATACATGTTTAGTGCAACCACACTAGCACCGTGCATAGCTTCAACTTCAACACCGGTTTTGTAGATTGTTTTTATTGTACATAAAACAGTAATCTCTAATCCGTTTATTTCATACTCAATTCCTGTATATTCAATAGGTAGGGGATGACAATCAGGAAGTAAATCAGGAGTTTTCTTAACACCTAATAAACCAGCAGCTTTACTCATGGAAAAGACATCTCCTTTAGGAACTGTATTATTTTCAATAGCAGTAATAGTTTCAGGTTTACTTACCTTAACTATAGCTTGAGCAGTTGCTATTCTAAGGGTGTTTGTTTTATTTGTAATATCTACCATTTTAAAATTTCTGTTGAATTGTTTATTCGTTTAACTGTTTACTTTCCATTGGTGTGAAGCATCTTCAAACACTTCTTTTCCGAAAATTGGCACATGTGCTTTTATTTCATTTACAATATACTCAATAGCCGGAAAAACTTCTTTTCGTCTAGTTGATGAAACAAAAACAAACAAGCATATTTCACCAGCTTTCACTGTTCCTAAACTATGGTAAATATGCATACAAGTAAGGTCAAACTTTTCAAAAGCTAATTCTCTAATTTCATGAAACTTTTCGTTAGCCATATCTTCATAAGCTGTATATTCTATAGCATCAACTATTTTATCTTCTATTTGATCGGCACGAACCTGACCTAAAAAAATATTATGTGCACCTATAGAAGTTTTAGATTGATGTTTAGCAATAGAATTTCCAATAAATTCTGCTGAAATTGGCCCCTCTTTAAATACGTTTTTTGGTTTACGATCTTTCATTTTAATTTTGATTATAATGTTCTAAAATTGATATGGCTCCTTCTTTTAAACTATAGCAATTATTAATATTGTTTTTTTGTAATATAGCGACAGCTTTTTTACTTCTTATTCCTGATTGACAAAAGATAATTTTTTCTTTTTCAGAATCAATTTTATCTAGATGTAATTCTAATTCACTTAATGGAATTTGAATCGGATTTATGACATCAACCTTTGGTTGTTCATGAGTTTCTCGAACATCAATAAATTGTATATTTTCCTTTTGTAACGCTTCTTTTACAGATATTTCATTAAAATTAAGCTCACAATTAAACTCTTCTTGACAGTTTTGAAAAGTATCTTTCTGATTTAAAATTTTATTTATTTCTATGTCAGATTTAGGAACAGTTAAGGTCATTGTTTCAGCGGTTAAAGCATTATAACATAATAATTTTCCGCTCAATACATTACCTAGTCCTAAAATCAGTTTTAATACCTCGTTAGCTTGCATGCTACCAACAATCCCTGGTAAAACACCTAATACACCGACTTCTGAACAATTGGCTACAGATCCGGCTTTTGGTGGAGTAGGGAATATGCATCGGTAACTAGGTCCGTCTTGATAATTGAATACAGATACCTGTCCTTCAAATTTATAAATGGCACCGTACACTAATGGTTTATGAGTGATTAACGAAGCGTCACTTATAAGATATCTTGTGGTGAAATTATCAGTTCCATCAACAATAATGTCATACTTATTAAAAAGTGAGATAGCATTTTTGTTTGTTAATCGTTCTTGATAAGCTGTAATCGAAATTGTTGGGTTGATGTCTTCTAAACGTTCTTTAGCAGCCAATGCTTTATTCATGCCAAGCGTTGACATTCCAAATAGAATTTGACGTTGTAAATTAGATTCTTCAATAGTATCAAAATCTACGATACCCAAAGTTCCAATTCCTGCAGCAGCAAGATATTGCAAAATAGGGCATCCTAGACCACCTGCACCAATAACTAATACTTTAGCTTGTGTAAGTTTGTCTTGACCCATTTGGCCAATTTCTGATAATATAATATGTCTACTGTATCTACTCAATGTTTTATTTTTTATCCTCCTGCAAAAGGAGGTAGTAATGCTATTTCTGTATTAGAGATTATGGTATCTTTAGAAACAAGTGTTTGCATTTGTGCAACTTGAAAATCTCTTTCTTCTAATAAAGGATATTTACTAAAAAGAGCTTTCAATAAGTCAGCCACTGTACTTTGAGAAAATAAAAATGTTTCTTCTTGACACTGAGTGACCTCGGTAAGCATTCCAAAATATTTAATGTTTAAATTCATTGTTCAATTTTTTTAAGTCACTTTGTGAATTAATATTAGCTGTGTATTTTTCTAAAGTATTATCTAACACGATAGTTTTCGATTTTAATTGCTTAATAAGAAAATGTAAACGTCTTTCTCCTGATTCTAATAAAGATAAGCAGGTACTTGCACACCTTTTGTTGTAAAGCGCTATTAAAGGCATTGTTTTACCATGACTTTGTGTTTGTATTACATCAATATCTTCATTATTTTGAAGAATTAACTGCTTTAATACGTCTTGATTTATTACAGGAATATCACAACTTAATATTAAATTCCTATCAGTTTTTGAGTGATATAAACCTGTATATATACCAGCTAAAGGTCCAGCATCTTTAATAATATCATCAATGCGTTTTAGTTTAAAAACGTCATAATCGGGATTATTACTTACAATAATAATTTCACTTACTAATGGTTGTAAAGTATCTATGATATGTTGAATAAAAGGTTTGTTTTGATATGTCACAAAACCTTTATCACTACCCATACGTGTGCTTTTTCCTCCTGCGAGTATAATACCTGTTATGTTATTTTTGTTTGACATTTATATTAAAAATAATTTAACTGAAGCGATAATTAAAACGAATGCCAAGACCTTTCTTAAATGCTTATTATTGAATTTATGACTCCCTAAATAACTTCCGAAAAAACCACCTAGTAATGCGAATCCTACCAATACAAAAGATTGTGAAGTTAATGTTACACCACTACTTAATTGTCCAAATAAACCTGCTGCTGAATTTACCCAAATAAATAAGGCAGAAACTGCTGCGGCTTCTTTCATTTTACCCCAGTGTAATAATAAAATAACAGGACTTAGAATAATACCTCCACCAATTCCTATAAGTCCAGAAAAGAAACCAATAATTCCTCCTACTAAAAGTCCTTTCCAAATTTTAACATCTTTTATGAACGGACTTTCTTTACCAATAATATTTAACATTTTAAGGATAGCAAAGATTAATAATACTCCTAATACTTTTTTATATATACTAGCATCTATATCAATTGTCCCGCCTAAAAAAGCCATGGGTATTGATGCAACTGCAAATGACAGAAATAACTTTTTATTAAAATGACCTTTCTTATAGTAATGATAAAAAGCGATAGCTGCTACAAATAAGTTAAGTAGTAAAGCTGTTGGTTTCATTGTTTCAGGAGTAAATGAAAAAATAGCCATTAATGCTAAGTAACCACTAGCGCCACCATGTCCAACACTTGCGTATAAAAACGCAACAACAGGTAGGATTGCTAAAAAGGGCCATATGTTTATTAACTCAGCAATCACAATGCATCTATTTTATGAATTTGATTATCCAAATATTTCCAACAATCACGGTTAATACTTTCAAAAGCATCAATCATAGTTTTACCATATTCCGTTAATTGTGCACCACCACCGTTTTTAACTCCAATGGTGGTAATTATAAATGGCTTATCTGCCGATTTATTTACAGCGTCAATTAAAGTCCATGCCTTTTTATAAGACATTTGTAAGCTTTTAGCCGCCTTAGATAGTGAACCTGTCTTTTCAATAGCTTTTAATAAATGAACTCTTCCCTCGCCAAGTAGTACGTTATCGTCAACTTCAATCCAAATACGGCTTTTAATTTTGTAAGTCATAGCTATCTATTTAGGAAAATGTATTACTTGTATAGTATCACCAATAGCTATATTAGATTGCTCTTCAGAAACATAAACAAATGCATTTGCAAGAGCAAAAGTTTGTAACATAGCAGAACTTTGTCCTTCTAATATTTCTACAGTATCATTTGTAATGAATGCTTTTAAAAACTGTGCTCTGTCTCCTTTTTTGATAAAAGTAGAAGTAGATTTTGCTGTGGTTTTAGCTAGATGATAATTTGCAGTCCCTGACATTTTTTGCAAAGCTGGGTAAGCATAAATATAAAAACAACTTAAAGCTGCTGCAGGATTTCCAGGCAAAGCAAAAATTGGTGTTGCCTCTTTTTTTCCAAAGAAAAGAGGTTTTCCTGGTTTCTGTTTCACTTTATAAAAAACTTCTTCGACAGCTAATTCTTTTAATGCTTTTCCAACGAAATCATAATCACCTACAGAAATACCTCCGGTAATTAAAACTAGGTCATATTTGTTGATAATGGTATCTAATAAATCTCTAGTGTTTATATAATCATCTTCAACTTTATGAATAGAAACATTAGTGAAATTAAGACTTGATAAAGCAGTTGCTAACATGATAGAATTACTTTCGTAAATTTTACCATGTTCTAAAGGAGTACCTGGCTCAGTTAATTCATTACCAGTAACTACAATTGCAATGCTTGGTTTTTTATAAACTTCTACTTCCGTAATTCCTAATGAAGCTAAATAACCTATTGCTGCTGGAGTTAGTTTTGCACCCTCTTTTAAGGCAGTAGATCCTTTCATTACCTGTTCTCCCATTGGGCGAATATTCTCACCAGAAAGCACAATTTTTTGAAGCTTTAAAGTTCCATTATCTACGGTTGTTTTTTCTTGCATAACGACTGCATTTGCTGTATCAGGAACTGCAGCGCCAGTAAAAATACGGATAGCTTCACTATTATTTAAAATGGGGTGGTGGCTGTCACCAGCTTTTACTTCATCAATTACGGTGTATGTATCTGAATTTTCTAAACGAAGTGCATATCCATCCATAGCCGATTGCCTAAAAGGAGGCATATTAATAGAAGATATGACATCTTTTGATAGATTGTAATCAACAGCGTTAACCAAAGATATCACTATCTTTTCACTAGGAACTATGTTATTTTCAATTAACTGTTTTGCTTCTTCAACACTTATCATATTATTCAACTATTTTCTTTAAATGACTTGTCGTTATGTTTTTACAAATATAACGAAAGTTCAATTTTCTATAACATGATATTTATCACTCTAAATTATTTATAAATAATCTAAATAGTTTAATCATGATATATATCATCTTAATTTTTTCTAATTTAAAGGAAATTTACATTGTTTAATAAAAGGAACATTCTATGCCTATAATAAGTTATTTAGCCCATCCACAAGAAGGGAAAAAAGATGAGCTACTTAAAGCTTTAAGTACTATGGATCAATGTGAGGTGATTCCTGCGGAAAACAAAAATTTGTTGATTGTTGTAACTGATACTGATACAGATGAAGAACAAGATGATTTAAAAGAAAGAATTGAGGCCGTTGATAGTTTGAAATTACTAGCGCTGGTTTCTGGATTTAATACACCTAAAAACTAATATATATGTACACTTCTTTGAATAATAGACGTAGTTTCATTAAAAAAATGGCAGTTTTATCTGCAATGACTGCTGCAGCAACTATGTTCCCAGGAATAATATTTGCTGAAGAACAAGAAAGAAATCTGCCTAAAGGTGGAGATTTAGATTGGAAAAAAGGCCCTTGTCGTTTTTGCGGTGTTGGTTGTGGTATTTTGGTTGGGGTTGAAGATGGTAAAGCGGTTGCTGTAAAAGGTGATCCGAATTCTTCAGTAAACAAAGGATTACTTTGTGTTAAGGGATATCATCAAACTATGTGTATTCAATCAAAAGATAGGTTAACGCATGCTTTAGTTAAAAAGAATGGAACTTATGTAAAAACTCCTATTAGTGAGGCATTGGACTTAGTAGCAAGTAAGATGAAAGAAACCATTGAAAAACATGGTAAAGATTCTGTTGCGATGTATACTTCTGGTCAGTCAACTATTCCGGAAGGTTACGTGGCTTCAAAATTCATGAAAGGTGCAATTGGAACCAATAATTTAGATTGCAATGCGCGTTTGTGTATGGCAAGTGCAGTAACAGGGTTTCTAACCTCATTTGGAGCAGATGAACCAATGGGTTGCTATGAAGATATTAATTATGCTGATTATTTTATTACTTGGGGAAACAATATGGCAGAAATGCATCCGATATTGTTCTCAAGAATGTTAGCAGAAAAAAATAATAGAGGAGCAAAAATAATTGACTTCGCTACCAGAACAACACGTTCCAGTATGGCTTCAGATAAATCTATTTTATTTGAACCTCAAACCGATTTAGCCGTTGGTAATGCAATTTGTTATGAAATAATAAACAATGGATGGGTTAATAAATCGTTTGTTGAAAAGCACTGTAACTTTAATAAAGGACTTACTAATATAGGTTATGGTACAGAAGATAAATTCAAGTTTAAAGACAAGCCTGAAAAAATCAACTTTGATGAATACAAAGCTTTTTTAGAAGATTATACTCCTGAGAAAGTAGCTAAGTATTCTAAAGTATCAGTAAAAGATATTAAATATTTGGCCGCTATTTATGGTGATCCAAATAAAAAAATAATGTCACTATGGTGTATGGGTGTAAACCAACATACCAGAGGTACATGGATGAATAATATTATCTATAATATTCACTTATTAACAGGTAAAATTTCTCAACCAGGTAACAGTCCGTTTTCATTAACTGGGCAGCCATCTGCTTGTGGAACTGCTCGTGAGGTAGGTACATTTACACACAAATTACCAAAAGGTGTTGTAATGAATCCAAAACATAGAGCTAAAGCTGCTAAAATTTGGAAAGTTCCTGTAGAAAGAATCCCGTCAAAACCAACCTACCATGCTACTGAAATGTTTAGAGCTGTTGATAGAGGTGATATAAAGTTTATTTGGACCCAAGCTGTAAACCCATTAGTATCATTACCAAGAACGAGTAGATTTCGTCCAGGAATGAAAAAAGATTCGTGTTTTGTTGTTGTTTCTGATGTATTTCCTACTCCAACATCTGATGTTGCT
>JAWUYQ010000066.1:0-12839 GCA_034110725.1 Flavobacteriaceae bacterium | reverse complement strand
AAAAAATTATACCAGAGCTAAGATAATTAAGAATTAAATATTTATTTGTTTTATGAATTCAACACATCATGAAGAATATATAAGTTCAAAGGCTTTTTTTGATGATATTATAGAGAACTATGCTGTTAAAGGGGAAGAATACGGAAATCAAGATAGAAATTCGTTAAAACTTTTTGATTTTAACGGAGTTATAGTAAATGTAAAATCGTTTAAGGTTCCAAATATTATAAACCAAATCGCATATCGTTTTTTTAGAAGTGGTAAAGCCCAGCGTTCTTTTGAGTATGCAAATAAATTAACAAAATTAGGGATTGGAACGCCACAACCTATTGCTTACTATGAGTACAAAACTGCTTTACTATTTAAAAAGAGCTATTATATAAGTGAGCATTTAAATTATGATTTAACCTACAGGGAGTTAACGACAGATTTTAACTACCCAAATCATGAAGAAATACTTAGAGATTTCACTCGTTTTACTTTTGATTTACATGAGAAAGGAATTAATTTTTTAGATCACTCTCCTGGTAATACTTTAATTACTAAAACTGAATTTGGATATGAATTTGCTTTGGTAGATTTAAATAGAATGGAATTTAAATCAATGAACATTGAGGAACGTATAAAAAATTTCGCGAAATTAACAACTCATAAGTTTATGATTGAAATCATGAGTGATGAGTATGCGAAATGTACTAATGTAAATAACGAAACAATATTTTCTATAATGTGGGATGAAACAAAGAAGTTTCAAGAAAAATTTCACAGAAAACGTCGTTTGAAAAAGAAATTAAAGTTTTGGAAAAAATAGAATTACGTGTTTTTATTCAATTTACGTAACTCTATATATCGCTGATATACATAATAAGCACTTAAATAGGAAACTACCACACCTTTTTTACCATCTAAAAATCCTAATCGTATAAAAAAGTGATTTATAAAACGATAAAATGGTTTAAGATAATAGTGGTAAGCAGTAGGTTTTAGTTTTTTTATAAATAACTCTTTTGCTCTTAGCCTTGCATACTGAGTCATCTTATTTTTATATTCATCATAAGTTTCAAATGAATAGTGTAATAATTTATGGTTCAAGGTAGATGTTTGCCCATCGATATCTAATAGTTCATGAACAAATAAATCTTTTTTATAGGTAACACATTTCTTCTTGTATAATCTAAAAACTTTATCTGTTTGCCATCCACTAAAACGTATTAATTTTCTTTTGTAATAAAATTTCCGATAAATATCAAATGCTACTACTTTGCTTGTATCATTGGTGGCTTCAATTATTTCTTGTTTTAAATTTGGTGGAATTCTTTCATCAGCATCTATAAATAATATCCATTCATGTTTAGCTTGCTCTAAAGCGAAGTTCCGCTGTTCTGAAAAATTATTGAATTTATGTGTTATAAGCTTAACATTACTGTGTCTCTTTATTTTTTCGAGGGTAGTATCGGTACTGAAAGAATCAATAATAATTAGTTCATCAGTAAAGTTTAAGTTTTCAATTAATGCATCAATGTTCTGTTCTTCATTATAGGTAAGCACTAATGCAGAAATTGGAACAGACTTATTTTTTATAATAGATTTGTGGAGTTTATATGATGCTAAGTTTGTTTGCTCCAAATTGTGTATAAAAGAAAGTAAAGATTCTTTTATGTAATCAGGCTTAAAGTGTTGATATAACTCAATTGAATTTTTCTTTAAATAGGATTCGCTTTTGTTGATAAAAAGGGAAGGATCATAATCTTCTAAGTGCACAGATTTATGATATATTCCATCTTCAAAGGTAGCCCAGATATTTTTTTTAATCCACGGGGAAAAAATAATATATGAAGGTTTGTTTAAGGCTTTAGCCATATTAATTGCGCCACCGTCATTACCGATAATATAATCACATTGATCGACTAGGGCTATGAACTCTCTTAAATTCCGACCTAAAACATCAAAATATACTTTCTCTTTAGTCTCTTCTGAACAATGATCATATATAGTTTTAGCTTGATTTATCTGGTTTGGAATATAATTAAATAATATATTGCAATCTTGAGAACTAGCTATATAATCTACAACAGTTGACATGTATTTTAGCGGATACGTTTTATTCTCAGAGCTACCAATAATACTAATCATAATAGTCTTTTTAGCAAGATCTATATTATGTTGCTGTAATAAATTGACAGCATTTTTTTGTTCTTCGGCAGTTACGTAAAGTTTAGGAAATGTAGAAAAATCACTATGAATGTTTAATGCTTCTAATAGCTGCAACCTTCTTTCAATAGCTAAACCTATATTAGTTGTAGATTTAGTTTTTTGAATAACTGGGTGTGTGTAAATAAACTTTGAGTAGTGTTTAGAGTAAGATATTTTAATTTTAGCACCGCTAAAGACTGCAATTAAATTACTTTCTAATTTTGAATACGCATCAATAACAATGTCATATTTTTCTTTTCGAATACTTAATAAAAATTTAAAAAAAGCTATTTTGCTTTTTCTATATTCAGGCGTAAATAAAACAAGTTTGTCAATAAACGGATTGTTTTCAACAACAGGTTTTGTGTTAGAGTTTACTAAATAATGGACGGTATAATTTGGGTGTTTCTTTTTGATCAATTCACATAGAATTGAGCAGGTTAGAACATCTCCAATCATTTTTTGCTGTATGATTAATACCTTCATTATCTAGTTTATAGTTAAAGAGTTATTAATAAGGTTGTTGTTGAACGACTGCAAATAAGCTTTTAACTGTTGTTCTAATTTCTTAATAATAATTTGCTTAGTTTTTATTAGGTTGTTCTTTAACGAAATATCGTTTTTATAATTGTATAATTCAATAATTTTCTCTCCATCAAAAATAATGTAGTAATCATTTATAATTGAATGATACGTGTTATTTATATAGTTAATTATTAAGTCATCTTTCTTTTTATAACTATTTCCATAACTAATTATTCGCTTATCGTAATGTAAGTAATCTAGGGTGCTTGGAAGAATATCAATTTGTTGAATGTTTTTTTTTGACTCACCTTTAAGTTGATCATTAGAAGGGTCAAAAAATATAATTGGTAAAGAGTATTCTTGAATAATGGACTTGAAGAACCCTTTTTTAGCTGCTGAACAATGATCGGCAGTTATAACAAACAATGTGTTGTTATACCAATTTTGTTTTTTAGCGTAATTAAAAAATTTCTTAAGAGAATAATCTGTATAGCCCACAGTTTCATAGAAAATAGTATTTCCTTTATCAAATTTGCCAATATGTTTTTTAGGCATCGTAAAAGGGATGTGTGACGAAATAGTAAATACACTTGAGAAGAAAGGCTCTTTAAATGTGCTAAGTTTATTCCCGAAAAAGGCTAAAAATTCCTCATCAAAAACTCCCCACTTGCCATCTTGATGTTCTGGGTTTTTATCGGGATATTCATCTTTTCCATAATAATCATCAAAACCGGCTATTTCAGCATATTGATCAAAATTTTGACTACCATTAAAAGCACCGTGAAAAAAAGAAGTATAATATCCTTCTTTTTTTAAAATTTCAGGAAAACTATTTGTTTTATTAAAAGCATAAGTAGATGAAATATAAGGAGTTCCTAAAATACTCGGAATACCTGAAATAACAGAAGGGACAGCATCGACTGATACTCTTCCATTAGCGAAACCATTTTTAAAATAAAGTGATTTAGTAATTAATGAATCCAAAAAGGGAGTATTCCCAGTTTCGGGACTTGAATGACTAATATTTTCATCTCCAAAGCTTTCTAAGATAATTACTACTATGTTTTTTTTATTAAAAGGAATAGAGTCTTTAAAGTTTTTTACGGGAGAGTACAATTCGTTTAACTTCTCCTCTGAAAAATAATTTAATGGTTTTAATTCCTTTTTCTTACCTATAGTTTTTAAAATACAAAAAGGGGTATTTAAAACTATAGGAGTGTTTTTTGAATGAGCATATTTTATAGCATCTACTCTACGTAGTGGTTTACGTTGAGTTCCGCCACGACCAACTAAAATAGAACTAGCAATAGCTATCAAAAAGATAGCTATTTGTTTACTAATATTGATTTTAGAAGCTTTACTTACTTTATGAAATTCTAGCTTTGGAATTATTTTGTAAAATAAATAGGTAAAAATAAATCCTATTAAAAATACATGCCAAAATTGTTTCATGAAAGTGGGGAGTAATCCTCCAATTTCTTGTTGCATTCCAGAGGCTGTTATTAAACCATATGTACTTCGCTTACCTGTAAAGTCATAGTATATGAAATCAACAAAATTAGTAAGTAAAAACAGTACGTTGGACACGTAAAACAACCACTTTAATGACTTTTGATATCCAATAGAATATTTGAAATTACCAGGTACAGAATGGCCAATAATTACTAATATGTTAGTGTAGAATATTACAGATAAGTCAAATCTAATCCCTCCAATAAAATTTATTAACGTAATATCTTGAAAAGTATTCCATTGAAAAACTAAAAACAAGAGTCTTAATAAACTATATGTTATTGTTAAATAAAATAATCGTTTTAACAGTAATATTATGCTTTTAGTATAGTTTTCCATTAGTCTAAATTAAACAGCTACATTATACTCTCTTAATGCATCATTTAGTGATGTTTTTTTGTTGGTACTTTCTTTTCGTTTTCCGATAATTAATGCACAAGGTACTTGAAACTCACCAGCAGGGAATTTTTTTGTATAACTTCCTGGAATTACTACAGATCTTGCAGGAACAACTCCTTTAGTTTCTATTGGAGTATCACCAGTTACATCAATTATTTTAGTACTCATTGTCAATACGACGTTAGCGCCTAAAACTGCTTCTTTTTCAATTTTAACACCTTCAACAACAATACATCTAGATCCAATAAATGCACCATCTTCAATAATTACCGGGGCAGCTTGCAAAGGTTCTAAAACTCCGCCAATACCAACACCACCAGATAAGTGTACATTCTTTCCAATTTGTGCACAACTACCAACAGTAGCCCATGTGTCAACCATTGTTCCCTCATCAACATATGCCCCAATATTTATGTAACTAGGCATCATAATAACTCCTTTAGAAACATAAGCTCCATGTCGAGCAATTGCATTTGGTACTACACGAATTCCTTTTTCAGCATAACCTCTTTTTAAAGGTATTTTATCATGATATTCAAAAATACCAGCTTCCAAAGTTTCCATTTTTTGAATAGGAAAATACAATACAACAGCTTTTTTTATCCATTCATTTACTTGCCATCCATCATTAGTTGGTTCAGCAACACGAAGTTTACCTTCATCTAATAAATCAATTACTTTTCTTATGGTATCTTGAGTGTTTTGCTGGGTTAGTAAATCTCTATTGTCCCAAGCGCTTTCTATAATTTGTTGTATATCGGTCATTGTTATATGCTAATTTTTGGTAAATATAAGTTGTTTCGAGTTAAAAAAAATAGCATTTATATAATTGTAACATTTTTAATGGTATTTTTGTTAAAAAATAGAAAGATACAATACAGTGACTATCATATGGCAAAGGTTTTAGCTTTAGATTACGGACAAAAAAGAACGGGTGTTGCAGTTACAGATGATATGCAAATTATTGCATCTGGTTTAAAAACTGTAGAAACAAAATTATTGTTCGAGTTTTTAGCAACATATTTTGCTAATGAAGATGTAGAGTCTGTAGTTTTGGGTGAACCAAAGCAAATGAATTTTGAAGCATCAGAAAGCGAAGTTCATATTCAGAAATTTGTAAAGTTATTTGAAAAAAAATATCCGAAAATGCCTTTAATCAGGGTAGACGAACGATTTACTTCAAAAATGGCATTCCAAACGATGATAGATAGTGGTTTAAGTAAAAAGAAACGACAAAACAAAGCCCTAGTTGATGAAATTAGTGCGACCATAATTTTACAATCATACTTATATAATAAAAGATAATGATATTACCAGTAATAGCTTACGGAGACCCGGTACTAAGAAAAGTAGCAAAAGAGATAGCAAAGGATCATATAAAATTAGACGAAATAATAGCTAATATGTGGGAAACTCAATACAATGCTTCCGGTGTTGGTATTGCAGCTCCTCAGGTTGGTTTATCAATTCGTTTGTTTGTAATTGATGCAAGTCCTTTTTCTGATGATGATGATTTATCTGAAGAAGAGCAAGAGTTCTTGAAAAATTTTAAGCGAGTATTTATTAACCCAACAATAATTGAAGAATCTGGTGACGAGTGGGCTTTTAATGAAGGGTGTTTAAGTATACCTGATGTTCGAGAAGATGTTTTCAGGCAAGAGCAAATTGTTGTTGAATATGTTGATGAAAATTGGAAAAAGCAAAAAGAAACTTTAAATGGTTTAGCAGCGAGAGTTGTGCAACATGAATACGATCATATTGAAGGTGTGTTGTTTACGGATAAATTATCTACTTTAAAAAAGAGGTTGATAAAAGGTAAATTAGCAAATATCACTAAAGGGAAAGTAAATGCAGATTATAGAATGCGTTTTCCTCTAGCAAAAAAGAAGCGATAAATAACGTATAATTCTATAAAGAATTTATATTTGTTTTATCAAATTAGTAAAAGAAATTAAGTCCGTTTGGATATAAAAAATAGATTATGAGTTTAGATAAGATTTTAGCAATTTCAGGAAAACCTGGATTATATGAATTGAAAGCACAAACCAAAGCAGGTTTTTTGGCAGAGTCATTAGTAGATGGTAAAAAACTTTCAGTAGGAATTCGCCATAATGTGAGTGTTTTAAATGAAATTGCAATATATACTTACGCAGAAGAGGTTCCTTTAAAACAGATTTTCAATAATATAAAGGAAAAAGAAAACGGAGGAGAATCTATAAGTCATAAGGTTCCTAAGGCTGAGTTAGAAAAATATTTTTCTGAAATTTTACCAGAATATGATGAGGATAGAGTTTATGCTAGTGATATGAAAAAAGTAATTCAATGGTATAATTTACTACACAAACGAGGAATTGTTAATTTTGATGCAGTTGCTGCTTCAGAAGAAGAATAGTTTTTTGAAATAATAAGAAACAAATAAAACCTACAAAACCTTTGTAGGTTTTTTTGTTTTAAGGAGATACTTTATAATTAATGTACAGTTTTTAACATGAATACAAGAGCACAACAATTATCGGCGTTTGATAGACTATTGACTATAATGGATGAGCTGCGAGAGCAATGTCCTTGGGATAAGAAACAAACACTTCAGACCTTACGTCATTTAACTATAGAAGAAACCTATGAACTTGGTGATGCTATTTTAGATAATGATTTGCAGGAAGTTAAAAAAGAGCTGGGGGATTTATTACTTCATATTGTTTTTTATGCAAAAATTGGTAGTGAAACAAATGATTTTGACATAGCTGATGTGTTGAATACAGTGTGTGAAAAGCTAATTCATCGTCATCCTCATATTTATGGAGATGTTAAGGTTAAAAATGAGGAAGAAGTAAAAAGAAACTGGGAGAAACTCAAGTTAAAAGAAGGGAATAAAAGTGTTTTAGAAGGTGTGCCTAAAAGTTTGCCTGCTTTAGTAAAAGCAAGTAGGATTCAAGAGAAGGTTGCAGGTGTAGGCTTTGATTGGGAGGAGTCACAGCAAGTTTGGGGGAAAGTAGAGGAGGAGTTACAAGAATTCCATGATGAAGTTAAATCTGGTAATACAGATGAAATGGAAGCTGAATTTGGGGATGTGTTATTTTCTCTAATTAATTATGCAAAGCACTTAAATATTAATGCAGAGAATGCTTTAGAGCGCACTAATAAAAAGTTTATAAATAGATTTCAGTATTTAGAAGGAAAAGCAAAAGAATTAGGTAAAGAGCTATCTGATATGACTCTGAAAGAAATGGATGTGTTTTGGGAAGAAGCTAAAAAACAATAATACCTTAGAGTGAGCGTATAAAAATAAGCAGACCTATTTTGTGTTTTGAGTAAAAGGTAATGCGGATTTGGTAAAAAATTGTAAAACCTTATTCTAAGATATATAGGTGGTTTTCAGGTAATAAGTTAAAAGTAAAAAAAAATTATATTTACAAATTTAAGCTAGGCTTTTAAACTTTTGATTAGCTAACATAGTAATTTTAGAAGTATCCAATAATAATCGGATTGTTTTAGTTAACTCTTCTTGTGAGCAATTTAATTTTTCTTGCAGTTCTTTTGAGCTCAAAGAATTAGTTTGTATAGCTTGAATAATTCGATGCTCTAGGTTTGAATTTTGCTCTTTTTCAGAAATTTTAGAAGCAATGCAATAGGAGCAAACCCCACAAGTAGTGTCGGATTCTTCTCCAAAATAATTTAGTAGCAATGTTTCCTTACACGTGTGTGTAGTTTCAATGTAATTGGTAACAGCGTTTAGTTGTTCTCTTTTTAAATCGTTTTGTTGGTTTAAATACTTAGCAACCCTGCTTATAGTTCTATTGTCTTCTCGGGGTTCAAGTAATGTGATATTAATATCAGAATCAAACAGTTTTAAATCAATAATATTGTTTTTTTCAATACTTAGGAGTTGCTCCTTAATATTTGCTTTACTACTATTTATTTGACTAGCAATATGATTTAAGTCAATGGTAATATTGTTTTCAAATGCTCCACCATGTTTTCTTAATATAAAATTTATAAGTGTATTGTGTTGTTTATGGGTGCTGATGTATTGAATTAAATTAAAATTATCGACTAAAAATTGTATTGTTGTTTTATTTTTAAACTCTTTTGAAAACCGAAGTACTGTTTGTCTGTCCAAGAAGGTAATGGCGTTTACAGTTTTGGTAATATTCAAATTATATCGTTTGCAAAAATCATAAATATTAAAATCATAAGTAATTCCCTCGCCTTCTTGATATGCAATGCCTAAATAACTACATAGTTTTTTATAGATAAACTTTAAATCAGCTACTTCAGGTAATGATTTGTTGAGTTGGTTATTTAAAGAAGGTAAATCACTTTTACTATTTAGTATAATCGCAAAAGCTTTGTTACCATTTCTTCCTGATCTCCCTGATTCCTGATAATAGTTTTCAATATTATCAGTATGAGTAAGGTGTATTACCGTTTTCACATCGGGTTTATCAATACCCATTCCAAAGGCATTTGTGGCTACCATCACTTGTGCTTCATTTTGCATCCAAAGTTTAAAGTGCTTGTCTTTTTCTTTTGTGTTTAATCCACCATGGTAGTAGGTAGCGGTAATTTGTTGTTCAATTAAATACTCACTTAATTGTTTTGTTTTTTTTCTGTTTCTAACGTAAATAATTGATGATTGCTTATTTTTTTGAAGTATGCGAAGTAATTTACTGTATTTATCTTCAGTATTAAAAACCATATAAGCAAGGTTTTCTCTTTTAAATGAGCTTTTAAAAACTGCAGGTTTTTTTAAATGTAGATTATCAATAATGTCATCAATAACCTTAGGTTTTGCACTACCTGTTAATGCAATTATTGGTGTGTTTGGTAATAATTCTCTTACTTTTTGTATGTTGTTATATGCGGGTCGGAAATCATTACCCCATTGTGAAATACAATGCGCTTCATCTACAGCAATAAAATTAATATTCAGTTTGCTTAAACGTTCAATAACCAATTCTGATTGTAAGCGTTCTGGAGATAAGTACATGAATTGATAATTTCCGTAAAGGCAATTGGTCAACTCCCTATCTAAATCTTGATAATTGAGCGAGCTGTCTAAGGCGATGGCTTTTATTCCTTTTTTAGTTAAGCTCTGTACTTGATCTTTCATTAGAGCAATTAAAGGAGATACGACTAAGCAAATTCCATCTAAAACTATTCCGGGGATTTGATAACAAACAGATTTACCTCCACCAGTTGGTAATAATACAAAGGTGTCCTGTTTAGTTAAAACACTATTTATGATATCTTCCTGTAAAGGCCGAAATTGATGGTGATCCCAATGTTTTTTTAATATGTCAAGTGGGGATTGTGCCATTAAGAGTATTCAACAACATTTAAGATGTAATTGGCACGTTCACTGATTTCACCCACAGGAACTTCACAAATTTCATAACCGTACTTGGAATATGTTTCTTTTAAATTGTCTTGAATTTTTATGGCTTCTTCAAAACTTTCATATCGTTCATTGTCGTTTTTAAAAATAGCTGCCCAAGCAGGAAATAGGAATACAAAATCGTAAACTAGTTCTTTAGACGCTTGAATGACTTTAGGTTCAGAGGGAACATTTATATATTCGTTATAGGCAATAATATCGGGTAAACCTCTATCTAAAAAAGCATAGTTGTCATCTAGGTTCTCACAAGCTTTAAATTGTGCAATTCTACCAGATAATAGCTTTTCGTTAAATTCATTAGGGTTATTCAAAAATAACTGTTGAATACCTCTTTCCTGAGCTTCCAAAATAATTTCTCTTGAAACTTCTTGAAAACAAGTATAACCTCTTTTTCCTAATTCAGAAAGGATGGTTGTTTTCCCAGACCCTGGGCTTCCTATTAAAAGAATTCTTTTCATTTGTGTAAAATCTAATACGAATAAGCAAATTAACTAATTAACTAGGAATAAAAATAAATTTAACTTGATAATATGCTTTATATTTGTAACTTAAATTTAAGTATTGCCATGAGTACAACTCCAAATCCAGAAGAATTCTATACAAAACTGAAGTCTCAATTAGAAGAGATGACAGTTTTTCCAGCGTTATATCTATACAAGTTTATTGTGCCTACAAAAGATAACGACGATAAAGTTATAGAGGTAAGTAATATGTTTGATAACTTAGGAGCAGCAATAAAGACAAGAAAATCTAAAAACGGAAAATATACGAGTCTTTCTATTGAGGTAAAAATGAAATCTGCTGATGCATTTATTATTAAATATAAAGAAGTTACCGTAATTGAAGGTATTATTTCTTTATAAAATATACGCCTAGCTCATTAAAAATTATTACTTTGCAAGAACAATTTTCTTCCAGAGAAAAACAAAGAGATTTTCTTTATACTAAATAAGTAGATACATTTTGATTGAAAATATAGAATACAATACTGAACGCAATAAATTAATTATACCAGAATACGGAAGACACCTTCAGAAAATGGTAGATCATGCAATTGCTATTGAAGATGAGGCTGAACGTAATAAAGTAGCTAAAGCAATTATTGATGTAATGGGTAATTTAAACCCTCATTTACGTGATGTTGCTGATTTTAAGCATAAATTATGGGATCAGTTATTTATCATTTCTGACTTTAAATTAGATGTTGATTCTCCTTTTGATAAACCAACAAGAGAAGAATTGGCAGAAAGGCCAGAACGATTACCTTACCCACAAAACTTTCCGAAATATCGTTTTTATGGAAACAACATTAAACGTATGATTGATGTTGCGTTGCGTTGGGAAGAAGGTGATTTAAAACAAGCTCTTATTGTTACCATAGCAAATCATATGAAAAAATGTTTCTTGAACTGGAATAAAGATACAGTTGAAGACGCAGTTATTTTTAATCATTTATATGAGTTGTCTGATGGGGGTATTGATGTTACCAAAAATGACTTAGTATTGTCAGAATCTAGTAAACTGATTAATGTTAAGAGTCGTCAGAATACGAGTAAATCTCATTCAAGTAAAAGTAGTAGTAAGAGTCACAGAACTTCAAATAAAACCACTAGCCGTAAAAGGTACTAAACCAACCAGTTTTAATGGGAACATTTCAAATAGAAGGAGGACACAAATTAAAAGGTGAAATCCAGCCTCAAGGAGCAAAAAACGAAGCGCTACAAATTTTATGTGCAGTATTACTTACTCCAGAAAAAGTAACAATCAACAACATTCCTGATATTATAGATATCAATAAGCTAATTAGTTTGTTAGGGAATTTGGGAGTTAAAATTCAAAAATTAGCACACGGATCTTATTCGTTTCAAGCTGATGAATTAAACTTAGATTATTTAGAAACTCCTAATTTTAAAAAAGAAGGAAGTTCATTACGTGGGTCAATCATGATTGTAGGTCCGTTATTAGCTCGTTTTGGTAAAGGGTATATTCCTAAGCCAGGTGGAGACAAAATAGGACGTAGACGTTTAGATACTCATTTTGAGGGTTTTATTAAACTAGGAGCTAATTTCCGTTACAACAGAGAAGAATACTTCTATGGAGTTGACGCAGAAAAACTTGTTGGTACTGATATGTTGCTTGATGAAGCTTCTGTTACTGGAACGGCAAATATATTAATGGCTGCTGTTTTGGCAGAAGGAAGAACTACAATTTATAATGCTGCTTGCGAGCCGTATATTCAACAATTAAGTAAAATGTTGAATAGTATGGGGGCAAAAATAACTGGAGTAGGATCAAACTTGCTTACTGTTGAAGGTGTTAAAGAATTAAGTGGATGTACGCATACCGTATTACCTGATATGATTGAAATTGGTAGTTGGATTGGTCTAGCTGCGATTACAAAAAGTGAAATTACAATTAAAGATGTTAGTTGGGATAATTTAGGAAATATTCCTTCTGTATTTAGAAAGTTAGGAATTACTCTTGAAAAAAGAGGAGATGATATTTATATACCGGAACATAAAGATGGATATGAAATTCAAAACTATATTGATGGATCTATATTAACTGTTGCAGATGCTCCTTGGCCTGGGTTTACACCAGATTTATTGAGTATTGTATTGGTAATGGCTACACAAGCAAGAGGGAGTGTATTGATTCATCAAAAGATGTTTGAAAGTAGATTGTTTTTCGTTGATAAGTTAATTGATATGGGAGCTAAAATTATTTTATGTGATCCACATAGAGCTTCAATTATTGGTCATGATTTCAAATCACAGTTAAAAGCGACTACAATGGTATCTCCTGATATTAG